>CAZZIT010000209.1:0-2626 GCA_964654365.1 uncultured archaeon | reverse complement strand
GTAGCGCTGCTCATGGCTATCTCGGCAAAGGACATAATCAGGCTGCTAATAAGCCTTGAACTCCTCTTTGCAGGCGTTTTTCTCTCGTTAATCCCTCTCTTTGCCAAAATTCCAGAAACAGCATTCGCAATCCTCGTAGTTGCAATCTTCACGAGCGGAGCCGAGCTCCTGATCCTGATTTCGGCTATCGTGATCATTGACAAGCTCAAAAGAGGAGTTGAAATTCAGAAGGTCTCCGCAGGAGGTGATACAGAATGAGTTTGATGCTTTACGCTCTTCTTCTTCCACTCCTCGTCACCTTCATCCTGCCGGTCTTCAGACCAAGGGCTGCGACACTCATTTCGACTCTTTCCTTCTTAATTCCTGCTGCCGTGGCCCTTTATGGACTTCTTAGTACCCAAATAGGAGAGGAGGTGTTGTTCGGTGTTCCGCATCCGGTGGGGGACTTCTACCTTCTTTTCGATCCCATAAGCCATGCGTTCGGCTTCACGATCTCCTTTGTCTCAGCAATGGTCGCTCTATACTCCTTGCCATACATGAGACATAGATTTGAGGAAATGGACGCCGGAGATGGCGAGTTCAAAAAATACTGGTTCCTTTACAATCTTTACGCGGTCTCGATGCTCTGGCTCGTTTACAGCGGGAACCTGCTACTTCTTTACATATTCCTCGAAGTCTCGCTGCTCGCATCCTTCATGCTGATCTATCTTTACGGTTACGGAAACAGGCAATGGGTCGGGATTCTTTACTTTGTCTGGACGCATATCGCTGGAGTTCTTGCACTGATCGGTTTCCTGATTATCGCATTTGAAAACCAAACCCTTGCATTGAACGGAATTAAGTTAATAGGCTTCCTTCCCTGGCTTCTGATCTTCTTGGGAATGGTTGTCAAACTCCCTGGGCTTGGGCCGCACATCTGGCTTCCATGGGCTCATGCAGAGGCTCCGACTCCAGTCAGCGCACTGCTTAGCCCGCTAACAGTCGGACTTGCGGGCTACATTCTGCTGAGAATCTATCTCATTGACAGCTCATTTATCGCTCAGTTTAGGGATTTGATAATCGGCTACGCGATAGTTTCGAGCATATACGCCGGGTTGAGTGTATTCAGGCAGAGGGATTACAAGAGACTTCTCGCATACTCAACGGTTTCACAGATGGGTTACGTGCTAATAGCACTTTGCCTTGGCACATACGGGCTTATGGGACTCGTGATCCAGTACATGAGCCATGCATTTGGAAAGGCGATCCTCTTCATGACTGCAGGCGCGATCATTACCGCCTTCCATGGACTGAGAAGTCTTGACAGGATGAAGGGTATGCACGAGTTCATTCCAACAATTTCGAATGCAGCACTCCTTGGCTTCATGACACTCAGTGGAATCATTACAATCGGGATGTTTGCCGAGTTTTTCATCCTTGCAGGATTGACGCAGGTTTACGGACTGAACTTGGCAGTCATCTCTCTCGTGATTCTGGTGTTTGTGATCTCGGGGCTTTACAGCTTCTATACGATGAGAGAAATCTACTACGGAACACCTCTGGGCTATGAAAAGCCTAAATTCAGCAGACTCCTCGATTTGCCCTTATACGCGATAGCTTTCTTCAGCGTGGCATTCATATTTCCTCCGCTCGCTCCAGCACTTCTTGACGGCATAAGGTTTGTCTTGGGAGGTGTTTTGCCATGATAGAATTGGTGCTTGTGGCGCTCTTTCTTTCACCGATAGTTGGAAGCCTTCCTATAGCCTTTGCCTGGCTACTTGAGCCGAAAAGAGAGTGGAGCAGGAAGTTGCCAATCTTCGCAGTGCTCGGCCTTTTTGTCTCCCTTCTGTGCTCCCTATATATTCTATTCAATTTCGGAGGAATTGAAGAGGCGCACAGAGTGCAGTTCGAATGGCTTCCAGGCTTCAACATAAGCTTCGCATTCATGTTTGACTATCTCAGCAAGATAATGGGAGTTCTCACAGCCCTGATCGCTTTCCTGATAGGAGTATACGGCCTGGAATACATGAAGCACGACTATCGCCTCGGCTGGTACTGGTTCTTCTTTAACCTCTTCACAGCCTCGATGCTCCTCGTCGTATACAGCGACAACCTTCTATTGCTTTTGATTGGATGGGAGGGTCTTGGATTAGCTTCCTGGGCTCTCATCGGTCATTGGTTCAGAGATGATGACGAACTGAGCTTTGTAGGCATCGTAGGCAGAAAAGTGGCGGGTTTGAATTACTTCTGGTCCCCAAGCCTTGGGGCCTGGAGGGCGATTTCCACGATTCGCGTGGGCGACATGCCTATGTTTTTTGCGATCGCCGCGATCTTCCTTTTGGC
Organism: uncultured archaeon; assembly: GCA_964654365.1. Lineage (GTDB taxonomy): Archaea > Halobacteriota > Archaeoglobi > Archaeoglobales > Archaeoglobaceae > WYZ-LMO2. The sequence continues at coordinate 304 of CAZZIT010000209.1, read as the reverse complement.
GGGAACCCTTAACATCAGCGAAATTCGCTGGAGTGAACTGGCGGAGGAAATTGGTGGTTTTGGAATATTCCTGATCCTCCTTGCATTCCTTCTGGGGCCATTCACAAAGTCGGCTCAGCTTCCCTTCAGCGAGTGGCTTATGACTGCGATGACAGGCCCAACGACTGTTAGCGCCCTGCTTCACTCCGCAACGATGGTTGCGGCTGGAACCTACATCTTCATGCGATTGAGCTGGTACATGCAGCCTTGGACGATTCACAGCACGGGAATCGAAGCCATATACGTTCTCGTCCTGTTTTTAGGA
>CAZZIT010000208.1:0-7405 GCA_964654365.1 uncultured archaeon | reverse complement strand
GAAGGGAGATTCTGGAAGAAGAGGGAAATTCTGGAATTCAAAAGGGAAGGTGAGGTGATATACACTTCCGTTTACGCTACTCCAGTCGATAATGGCTTTCTTCTCGCAATAAGGGATATTACTCCCCTTATACAAGCACAGAGAAGGGTTGAGGAGCTGAACGAGATCCTCAAGCTGATGAACAAGATGCTCCGACATGACGTTTTGAACAAGCTTGGAGTTATCAGGGGATTTCTCGAGATTCTTCTTGATTCTTATGATAAGGAAAAGGTCGAAAAGGCGATTAAGGCAACGGATGAAGTTGTCAAAATAGTGGAAAGAATGAGAGAGCTTGAGAACACTCTCGTGGGTTCAGAGTTGAGGCTTGTAGACGTGAGAAAGATAGCAGAAGAGGTTGCAGAGGAGTACAGGAGCAAAGGTGTTGAAGTGAAAGTCTCGGGAGAGGCGCTGGTTTTGGCGGACGAAGCACTTTACTCGGTATTTGACAATCTCCTCAGCAACTCCGTAAAGCATGGAGAAAGCAAAAGAATCGAAATATCGATAGAAAGGAAAGGTGATATCTGCGAGATTACGGTCAGAGATTTTGGGAGGGGCATTCCAGAGGAGATAATTGGTAAGCTTTTCACCGAGGGATTCAGCTACGGGGTAAAGGCTGGTAGCGGTCTCGGGCTTTACATCGTCAAAAAAATTATCGAAAGATACGGCGGAGAAGTTCGGGTTTTCAACGACAATGGAGCGGTTTTTGTTCTAAGGCTAAAATCTTTTTGGAAGGCTTAAAAACTCTTGGAAATAGCTCATCTCATGATCATCACCGACAACCACATGCATCTTTACAGACATCTAAGGCTAAAGGCCTTGGAGGAGTTCAATGAGGCTGGGGGTACGCACGTGCTTCTCGTTTCCCTCTTGGCCCACCACTACGACGTTAATCCGAAGACTGGAAGAGATTTCGTCAAAGTCTTTGAGGAGCATTTAAGCCTTGTAAGGAAGGCAAACAGAATAGTTAAAGCCTATGCCGTCATCGGAGTTCATCCAGCTGAGATCACAATTCTTGGCCAGAGACTCGGCTTCGAGAAGGCTGCCGAAATAATGAGGGAAGCATTGGACATAGCGGGAGAATACGTTGCGAGGGGGGATGCGGTTGCGATAAAGAGCGGAAGACCGCACTATCGCGTTGACAGCCACGTATGGAGGCTCAGCAATGAAGTTATGAGGCACGCCTTTGAAGTTGCCAGAGAAGTCGGCTGTGCAGTTCAGCTTCACACGGAAAGCTACAGTTTCGAAATGGCAATGGAAATTGCCAAGATGGCCGATGAAGTCGGACTGAGAAGGGAGAAGGTTGTAAAGCACTTTTCTCCACCTAAGGTGAAGGAATTTGAGGAAATAGGCATATTTCCCTCAGTTTTAGCTGGAAACGAAAATGCGATCACCGCGGCAAAGCAAGGATCCCGTTTCGTACTCGAAACGGATTACATAGACGATCCAAAACGTCCCGGAGCTGTTCTCGGGCCTAAGACTGTGCCCAGAAAGGTAAAGGAGCTGCTCAATCACGGCTTTGACGAAGATTTCATATACAAAATTTGCAAGGAAAACGTAGAGAAGATCTACGGGATTGAGCTATGAGGGGAAAGCTCCTCGAGCAATACGCAGAGCTGAATGCGAATCTGGATATCGAGAGACTCGGTTTCGGTTTCAAGAAGGGGGAGAAGATATACCTTCATCCTGTTGAGGCTTTTTACCTTCAGATGAACGGAAAGGCATTTTTTGCGGAAATGGAGGAGTTAAAGCGCTGGGTTGAAGAAAGGGTGAGTTCCTTTCCTGAATTTTACTTCGTGTACGAGGACCTCAGGCGAAGGGGCTACAGAGCAAAGCCCCAGGATGAGCTGATCGTTGCAAGGAGGATATTTTATCCGATCTCCGAGAAAAACCCCGTGAATCTCAAGGATATTTTGGAAAAAATACGGAGATTCGGAGAGATTGTTCTTGCAATAGTCGATGAGGAGAGCGAGATAACCTACTACCTTGCCTCTAAGCCCGAGCTGCTTGGAGAGCAGGTGGAGGAGCTGCCAAAGATCCGCGGGAGCATTTTAAAGGACCGGGTGATTACCGAAAATGTCGAGGTCTTCAGGAAATTCTTTTACGGGAGCGAATTTGGCGGATTCGTTGTCCTTTCTCTTTTTGAAAGCCTTTATCTCCTTGAAAAAGGTTTTCTCGAGCTCGACTCCGCGGAAAAGCTTTTGGAGGCTATAAAAAATTCTGAGGGGTTTGAGGAGAGGTATGAGGTTTACAAGGACCTGAAGAATAGAAAATTCGTTGTAAAGACAGGATTCAAGTTCGGAAGCGACTTCAGAATTTACAGGAAGGTGGATTCGGCTGAAGACCTTCCTCATTCCGAATTTCTCGTTTCAATAGTGAATTCAGAAATAGTACCAAGAGACCTTGCGAGGGCGGTAAGACTGGCGAACAGCGTAAGGAAAAAGCTCGTATTCGCTTATAAGGGCGAATACATTCTTTTCGATCGGGTGCGGGTATGAGGGTTGCGGTTGGTTCTAAGAATCCGACAAAGATCGAAGGAACGAGGCTTGCCTTCGAGCATTTCTTCGGAGATGTGGAAGTTGTAGGCTTGGAAGTGGAAACGAGATTCAAACAGCCTTTTAACGATGAAACAATTGAAGGAGCCATTGAGAGGGCAATAAAGAGCTACTCTAAGGACTTCGATTTTTCTGTTGGCATTGAAGCCGGATTGATGAGCGTGAAGCAAACGCTCACGGGATTCATGGACTTTCAGGTTGCAGTTGTTTACAACGGCAAAAAGTTCACAATTGGCTTTGGTCCAGGCTTCGAGTATCCCAGAGAAGTCGTTCAACAGGCTTTGAAGGGTGTCGAGGTCGGAAGAACAATGGAAAAAATATCGGGAATCCAGAGTCTTGGCCGGAAATTCGGTGCAGTTCATTATCTCAGCAAGGGTGCGATTTCAAGGGCAGAGCTTTCGAGGATCGCGGTCACAATGGCCTTAATTCCATGGCTGAACGCAGAATTCTACGAACTGTGAACTATGCTTTGGCATGACATTTTTTATAGTGCTAAAAAACTTAAAATACTGCCAGTTTTCAATTCTATGTGATTGGGATGCTGTCCAGACTGTTCCTCCACGAGAAAACGGTGGAAATTCTGCTAAACATTTTCGAGGCTGAAGAAAAGGGCGAGAAGATTTACCCACTTCAAATCTCCAACTCCCTGAATTCTCCATACAGCCACATTTCGAGGGTGATCAGCGAGTTCGAGAGAAACTGCATCATAGAAAGCAAACTTGAAGGAAGGACGAGAGTTCTGAAGCTCACAGAGTGCGGTAAAAGAATAGCTTTTTTACTCAGAGAGCTGAAGAGGGAACTCGAAAAGGATCTCGTCTCGATAATGAAGGTCAGGAAGCTGAGGGAGATATACGAGAATTCAAGAAAGGATTTCCACTCATTGGCCCCAATCATCGCCGAGCTCGAAATTCTGATGAGTTCCACAAAAGATGAGAGCGCGCTTGAGGAGGCGAGGAAGCTGAAGAAATGTTTGGAGAGCGAGTGCTTATGCTGAGTGCAATAGATGAGATGAAAGAAGAAATGGTCAAACTTCTCTGCAGGCTGATCGAAACAAAGGCAATCTCTCCAGATTTTGGCGGTAAGGGAGAAGCTAAGAAGGCAAAGCTGCTGATGGACTATCTCAAAGACTTTGACTACGTTGAGAGGTTTGACGCGAGGGACGAGAGGGCGGAAGAGGGAATAAGGCCGAACATAGTGGCGAAGGTAAAGGGCGTGGTCAAAAGAACAATCTGGATCATCACGCATCTGGATGTGGTTCCAGAAGGCGATCTCAGGCTCTGGAAGACCCCTCCATTTAAAGCAGTCGTGGAGAACGGAAGGATCTATGGTAGGGGTAGCGAGGATAACGGGCAAAGCATAGTATCTTCTCTATTCGCCGGAATAGCTGTTCTAAATGCTGAAGTGAATCCGAAGTATAGCTTAGGGCTCGCATTCGTCTCTGACGAGGAAAGCGGCAGCGAATACGGGATCAGGCATCTGATAAAGCAGAAGGTTTTCTCCAAGGAGGACTTCTTCATAGTTCCAGACGTGGGATCCCCAAATGGGGAGCACATAGAGATCGCGGAGAAGAGCATTCTCTGGCTAAGGTTCGAGGTTTTCGGCGTGCAATCTCATGCAAGCAGGCCAATGATGAACGCCTCGAGGAGGGCGATGAAGTTCATCTTGGACTTGGACGAAAAGCTTCACTCGAAGTTCAGCACTAGGGATGAGCTATTCGATCCACCCTACTCGACCTTTGAGCCAACAAAAAGGGAGAAGAACGTCGACAACGTGAACACGATTCCTGGAATCGACGTAAGCTACATGGACTGCAGAATTCTGCCCGAATACAACCTTGAGGAGGTTATTGATTACATCGAGAGCGTCAGAAGGTTTCACGAGATAAGGGATAAGGAGAGGATAAACGTTGAAGTCGTTCAGAAATCAAGCTCTCCGAAGACCCCGGAGAATGCGGATATCGTGCTCAGACTTTCGGAAACGATTTCAAGGCTTCGTGGAATTAAGCCGAAGCTCATCGGAATTGGAGGGAACACCTGTGCGTCCTTCCTGAGAAGAGAGGGATTCAGAGAATCCGTTGCCTGGTGCACGACGGATTCGACTGCTCACAAGCCCAACGAATACTGCAGGATCGAAAACATGGTTGAGGACGCAAAGGTCTTCTTTTCCCTGTTTTTTGATCCAAAGTACTAGATGTTTTCGTATTTGTAAGCTCCAGAGTATTTTTTTGTTCTCGAGCAGAGCTTTATGAAAACGAGCTGAACTATTCTCGCATTCTTCTTCAGCCAGATACCGTAGGGATTGTTCACAGCTATTACAACCTCGCTTCTACCCTCGTAGCCCGCGTCCCAAACCGCGGTTATAACATTTGCTCCACACCTTAGCAGACTCGATCTGGGCCTTGCGATTGCCATCAAATCGTCGTCGAGTCTTATTACCTCGTTGAGAACAGCCCTGTATGTCCCCTGGGGTAGGTAAACCCAATCCTTGAATTTCACTTCCTCTGTCTCCGGCAAAACCCTTTCGCTGTTGTCAAAGTCTATTTTTCCGCAACCCTTAAACTTCGATACAGCCCTCAAAGTGCAGTCGAATCCGTTTGGCTGAAGCTGGACGTTCAGGTCTATGAAGTCCCTTATCAGCCCGTTTTCAATCCTTTTCCTTAATTCCTCGGAACCAAGAACGCACATAGACACGTATCGACTTCGATTTAGATTTTTCTGTTTCCGAACCAAAACTTTTATTCACTCCCGCAACACGAAGAGCATGTGCGAATCGAAGGTTCTTTCCACCAAAGGCGAGCTTTTGATGGAGGATGTGGTAAGGATAAGGGTTGAGGGAGATCTTTTGAGGATGTGGGACGTTCTCGGAAGCGTGAAGGAGCTTAGGGGAAGAATTTTGGAGCTGGATCTCGTCGCACATAAGGCAACGGTGGAGGTGTTTTTATGAAGATCAAGGTTGCAATAAACGGTTACGGGACCATAGGAAAGAGAGTTGCGGACGCAATTGCGCTTCAGGACGACATGGAGGTTGTGGGGGTAACGAAGACGAAACCAGACTTCGAGGCAAGAATCGCTGCCAAAAAATTCGACCTTTACATAGCAAAGCCTGAGAACGCAGAGCTGTTCCGGAAAGCTGGTGTAGAAACCTGTGGAACCCTTGAAGAGCTGCTCGCAAAGGCAGACATAGTTCTAGACTGCAGCCCCGATAAGGTTGGTGCGGAGAACAAGAAGATATACGAGAAGTTCGGAATTAAAGCGATCTTTCAGGGAGGAGAGAAAAAGGACGTTGCTGAAGTTTCCTTCAATGCCCTGGCAAACTACGAGCAGGCAGCTGGAAAGCGTTTTGTGAGGGTAGTTAGCTGCAACACGACAGCGCTTACAAGGCTTCTCTACCTCCTGAAGACGAACTTCAAGATCGGAAGGGTGAGGGCGACAATACTTAGAAGAATAGCGGATCCAAAGGAGGACAAGAAGGGTTTAACGAACGCTATAATGCCCGATCCGATCTCATTGCCTTCACATCATGCTAAGGACGTGAAAACGGTGCTTCCAGACGTTGACATAGTGACAACAGCTTTTAAGCTTCCAACCACTCTTATGCACGTTCACTCACTGTCGGTGGAGATGAAGGAGAAGGTGAAGAGGGAAGACGTGATCTCCGTCCTCGAGAGAGAGCCAAGAATTATGCTCGTCTCGGAAGAGGATGGATTTACATCAACAGCAAAGATAATAGAGTTTGCAAGAGAGCTTAGATTGCGCTATGACCTTTATGAGAACGTCGTCTGGCTCGAATCCATAGCGATTGATGGAGACGATCTATTCGTAACGCAGGCGGTGCATCAGGAGGCGATTGTGGTGCCTGAGAACGTCGACGCTGTTAGAGCGATTTTCGGGATTGAAAAGATGCGGAGCATAGAGAAAACGAACAGATCTCTCCGTATCGGAGAGAAAAATTTTTAAACTTTTTGATAACTTGGATCATGGACGTGGAAACGAGAAAATCGATATTGATGGACGCATTCAATGAATTGAAGGAGAAGTGGTCTGTTGACGAGAGATTTTTGAGCTCTAAAGAAGAGGAGCCGAGCACAGTCGAAGGCTTGCCCGAGAGCAAGGTTAACGATCTCCTGCAGCTGAGGGAGAAATACAAGCTCGACGAAATTGGATTTGTTTTCCTCGTGGGAGCTGCTGTTGGCTTCTATCAGGGTCAGAGAAACGTAAAGACTGTAGTCCGTGAAATGCTCTCAACTGTTAACGAAGTCGTGAACAGCTTCCTCAGAAGGGCATGAGGTATGCGATAAAAATCGCATACTTCGGTGATAATTTTTTTGGCAGTCAGTTTCAGCCTGATCGAAGAACTGTTGCTGGGGAAGTTCTAAAGGCTTTGAAGAGTTTTGGGATCGATTCCAAGCTGAGCTTTGCAGGTAGGACGGACGCGGGAGTGCACGCTCTGGGCCAGGTGGTTGCCTTCGACAGCGAGTCAAAGATAACCCCCAGGATGCTTAACTCCGAGCTGCCCCCGGACATCACCGCCTGGGCTATAGCAGAGGTGCCGGAGGATTTCAATCCAAGAAAGGCGAGGAGCAGAGTTTACACGTATGTTTTTTACGATGAAGATTACGACCTTTCTGCAATCGAAGAGGCCGTAAGGCTTTTACACGGCACATGGGACTTTTCGAACTTTACAAGGGGATATAGAGGCGGAAAGAGGACGATCTACAGGGCAGATGTCAGAAAGTGCGGTGAGTTCATAATTTTCGAAATCGAGGGAAATGCATTTACATGGAACATGGTGCGCTGCATAGCTTCTGCCCTGAA
>CAZZIT010000207.1:0-9577 GCA_964654365.1 uncultured archaeon | reverse complement strand
CAGCTTTTCCCCCTCTTTCAAAAGCTCCCTCCTCAGCTTTGCAAGATCCGCATCGCCGACGTCAACGAGAAATTCGATCGAGATGAGCTTGTCTCTTGCTGTAAGGCTGGTCCTCTCGATGTTTATGCCAAAATTGAGCAGGACACCTGTTATGTCTCTGACTATTCCAACACGATCCCTTCCGAGGATGTTGATCACGTATAAATTCTTCTCCCTCCTCTCTTTTCTTTCGAAGGGACTGAGATTGATCTTCACGCCGAGCCGTTTCTCAAGCTCTTTCACCTTTCTCTCAACGCATCCTAAATTCTCCGCTTCGGCAACGATGAACATTGCGAAAATTCCCTGCAAAACCGTTTGCTCTATGTCCACGATGTTGGCATTGCAGTCAGCTAAAGCTTTTGCAATAGCGTGAACGAGTCCAGGCCTGTCTTCTCCGTGGACGGAAAGGGCGATCAGCACAACCGAATTACCCCTCGATTTTTAAGAGTATTGCGAAAAATCTGTTTATCTCGTAGAGCGGAGCCATTGCTCTTCCGAATGCACCGCATCCGACCTTTGGACTTATGAGGCCTGAGCCCTTCAACTCCGAAATTAAGGCACCGGGTTCCCTTTTGTGCCTCACCGCAATGTCCACGATATCCTCTCCGCAGACGATCAGGTTCTTTGACCTTTCGACGATTTCCTTGAAGATATCCACGAATTCCCATGCGTCCCTCTCGCCTATTGCCCCGAAGTACCCCTCGATCGCTCTTCTCCAGTTCCTTCCGAATTTGAAGTAGTACCTGACGGCATATGGTATCTCCATGTCCGAACCAAATTGTCTCGAAATCCAGGCGAGCGAATCTCCCTTAATCGGTACTGCAAGCCTCAGGAATTCCAGTCTTAGTGCAGTTTCGTCGTCGATGTCTTTCAGCGGTATTATTCCAGAGGAGCAGTATTTTTCAACTACTGAAAGGAGCCCTTCATCCAAATGGGGGCTCAGTCCATCACCATCAGAGCGTGATACGGGCATACCCTCACGCATGCGAGACAGCCATTGCACTTCTCAGCATCTATTCTTGCAACCTTTCCCCTATCTCTGATTATCGCGTTTGGCACAGGACAAACGCGGTCGCAGCTTCCGCAGCCCTTACAGCTCAGCACTGCGATCTGCAAGGAAATCCCTCAAAAATAAACGCACTTTTTCGCAAAAAATGTTCATGATGGATTCGATTTCCCGGGCAACTAACTCCTTTGGAACTGCTTTGTAAACGAAGTAGTATCCGCCAGCACTCAGAGTTCTCTTCTCCTTGTATATCAATCCTGCAAGGAGAAGTCTCTGAATCGAGCGATATACTGTATTCTCCTTTTTTCCCAGAGCTTTGCTGAGCTCCTCAATTCTCTCCAGGCCTTTTAGAATTGCCTCGTAAACCTTCAAATCTTCGGAGTTCAGACCGAAAAAGCATTCAAGCAGATTCTTGCAGTCAGAAGAATTCGAGATCTGCTTTATTGAAATCATAGGCTTAATGCCTTCTCTATCTCAGCCCTTACCATGCTCTCCGGCATCGCTCCAACGAATCCACCGATCACTTGACCATTTCTGAAGAATAGCACTGTCGGAATGCTCGATATTCCGTATTCGAAGGCCAGTTCTTGATTATCGTCGACGTTGATCTTGTAGAACTCCACGTCTCTGTACTCTCTTGAAAGCTTTTCGAGCACCGGGCTCAGATATCTGCATGGCATGCACCAGTCGGCGTAGAAATCGACTACCACGAGCCTGTCGCTTTTTATTACGTTCACGAATTCCCTTTCATCTATCTTTTTCATTCCCATCACCAGTTGTGAATGGACCTCGAGCTTTATAAGTTTTCATCGGTTTTTACAAAACCGTAAAATCAGTCTGCGTATATCGATAAAATGTCACCATCGCAAAGAACGTGGTCAAGTCCTACTCTCTGACCTTCAAATCTAACTGATTTGCCCCATACCCTCGCGTAACGGAATTTTTCGACGAAATCTCTGTGCAACTTTCTGCAAACGTCCTCTACCCTTGCCCCTTTCCTCAAAACCATGGGCTTTTCGGAGACTTTCTCTCCGGGAGGCTTCAGGTATATGTTCACGAAGTCGAGCTTTCTGTAGATCTCTTCCTTTAGCTTTTCGAGATTTATACCCTTTTCTGCGGAGATCTTGGTACCCTCGAAGTCGACGTCCATGAGATCGATCTTGTTCACGACCGTAACTGATGGAATGTAGACTCTGTTTCCAGCTAAGACGTCTATGAGCCTTTCAACGCTCGCATCTTCCCGGAAAAGGACTTCTGCATTGTGAATCTTGTACTCCTTCATTATCTCCGCGATTGTCTTCTCATCGATGGACAGCGGAACAGTAGAACTTACCTTTATTCCTCCCCTGTCCATTCTTTTGATGACGATGTCTGGTGGCCTCTGATCCAGCCTTATCCCCCCCTCGTAAAGCTCCTTTCTGACGATGCCTATGGTATCGAGTTTGAAAACGTCGGCAACGATAACGATCAGGTCGGCAGTCCTGACTGCGGATATGACCTCTCTACCCCTCCCCCTGCCGCTTGCGGCTCCTTCGACGATTCCCGGCATGTCTATTATCTGAATAACAGCATGTCTATATTCCAGGATTCCTGGAACAGGCTTCTTCGTAGTAAAATCATAGTCGGCAACTTCGCTTTTTGCACCAGTTAGGGCATTGAGGAGGGTCGATTTGCCTACGGAGGGATAGCCAACAAGCGCAACAGTGGCGTCCCCCTCTTTCTTTATCGAAATCGTCTGCCTTGCACTCTTTGCCTTCTCCTTCTCAAGCTCTTCTCTAAGCCTTGCAAGCTTTGCCTTCAGCCTGCCAACATGATGCTCCGTGGCCTTGTTGTATGGAGTTCTCTTTATCTCCTCCTCGAGCTCTCTTATCTGCTGTGCCAGATCCACGGAAAATCTGCAGTTCGTGGAATTATAAAAGTATCCTACCGCTCCAGGTTGTCGCTAACGACCGTAACACCACCCTTCATGGAGAACGTGAGCTTTGCTATGTAGTTGTGGTAGGCTATGAAGGAATCCTCGCTCTTTATGACTTCTATGAATACATCGTGAAACGTCAGAAGCTCGTTCGGAACCTTTCCAACAATTGCCGTTATCAGAATGCCTTTGTCGATCTCGATTAGCGCCTCAATAGCCCTCGAAATGTCGTGCCCGTAAATTGAGAGGAAGTTTACGCCAAAGGAGATCACCAAGCGGTCTTCGGGGATGAAGCTTTTAATGTCTGCGAGCTCGTCTATGTTCAGCCGATCTACTGTTCTGAGATACTTGCAATCCTTTTCTGCGGCTACTATTACGGCATCTCCAGATTTCGGAAATCCGTACTTCTTTCCAAAGTGGTTCATCCGCTCAACGGCTGCGTCGGTCCAGAGGATCCAGAATATTTCGCCGAACTTATCCGATAACCAGGAGGAGACTGAGTAGAAGCTGAAGACATCCGGAAACGAGATGAGGATCTTGTCTCCTTCTTCCGCTGTTTCTATGATGCTCTGGATTATTTTCATGTCAGAAGTACAACTGCTGATAAATAAAATTTTCCTTTACAATTAAAATTTCTTATCTGTAATTACCTTACTCGCGGTTCCGAACTCTGGCAAGCTTTTTAAATCCTCGAGATGACTCTCAACATGGAAGATGTTCTCAAAAAGATTACAGATTACAAATGGGAGCTGAGCAAGGACTACAAAAAGGGAATGAGGGTTCCCGCTTACTTCTACATAAGCAGGAAGCTGATGAAGGACCTCGAGAAGGATGCAGTTGAGCAGGCTGCAAATGTTGCGACGATGCCAGGAATAAAGCTCGCCTCGCTTGTGATGCCAGATGTGCACGTTGGATATGGATTTCCGATAGGCGGCGTCGCAGGCTTTGATGTTGAGGAAGGAGTAATATCTCCCGGAGGGGTTGGATTCGACATAAACTGCGGTGGCAGGCTGCTCCGAAGTAACTTGAAAGTTGAGGAAGTGAGGCCAAAGATCAAGGAACTCATAGATACCCTTTTTGTCGAGGTTCCCTCAGGAGTTGGCAGTGAGGGCAAGATCACGCTGAAGGATAAGGAGCTCGACGAGATCTTCGTTTCAGGGGCAAAGTGGGCGCTTGAGAACGGATACGGTGTTGAGGAAGATCTTGAGCGATGCGAGGAAAACGGAGCAATGCCGGGAGCAAGGCCAGAAGTCGTGAGCAGAAGGGCGAGAGACCGCGGGAGGACTCAGCTCGGAACGCTTGGCAGTGGGAACCACTTCCTCGAGGTGCAGTATGTCGAGAAGGTTTACAATCCAGAGGTTGCGAAGGTCTTCGGACTCGAGGAGGGAACTGTGACAGTGATGATCCACTGCGGAAGCCGTGGCTTGGGACATCAGGTCTGTACGGATTTTCTCGAAGTTCTTGACAGGGCTGTGAAGAAGTACAACATCTCTCTGCCTGACAGACAGCTTGCGTGCGCTCCAATAAAAAGCAGAGAGGGTGAGGATTACTTCTCTGGAATGGCCGCAAGCGCAAACTTTGCATGGTGTAACAGGCAGATAATTGCCCACTGGGTTAGAGAAAGCTTCAAAAAGGTATTCAGGAGGAGTGAGGACGAGCTGGGCCTTGATGTTGTCTACGATGTGGCGCACAACATCGCAAAAATGGAGGAACACACGCTGAACGGAAAAAAGGTCAAGGTTTGCGTTCACAGGAAAGGGGCAACAAGAGCTTTTTCAGCTGGTAGAAGCGAAGTTCCTGCAGTTTACCGCAACTTTGGTCAGCCCGTGCTAATCCCCGGGAGCATGGGAACTCCGAGCTACGTTCTCGTTGGTACGCAGAAGGCGATGGAGGAAACTTTCGGAAGCACCTGTCACGGAAGCGGAAGGGTTATGAGCAGGGCTGAGGCGAAGAGAAAGCTCAGAGACGGCGTTGTGAGGCAGAACTTAGAAAAGAGGGGAATTTATGTTCGTTCTGCGGAAAAAGGTTTGCTCGCTGAAGAGGCGCCAGAGGCATATAAGATAAGCGACGATGTTGTTGATGTCGTCCACAGAGCAGGAATTTCGACACTCGTTGCGAAGCTGATCCCGCTCGGCGTGACGAAGGGCTGAATTTTTCGCATTATTTCAAAATCCCCTTCGGATTTAAGAAAATTTTTTTAGCAAGGGCGGCTACGCATCTCGATTTGGAAGTGGTCTTGATGAAACCCGGTTGGACCAGAACTCTGGTAGGGGAGGCTTTTAAGGACTCGCTCGTTGTGGAGTGCGTCGGGGCGGTGGATGAAGCGAATGCAATTGTGGGTGTTGCCAAGGTTTTTGCAAAAAAAGAGGAGGTCAGGAAAACCCTTAAGGAGGTTCAGAAAAGGCTTTTCAGAGTTTGCGAGGAGTTCGCGATGGGGAGAAAGGTAACGGAAAAGGAGCTTGAATGGATAAATTCGGAGATAGAAAAGCTCGAAAGCGAGGTACCTAAGATGAAAAGCTTTGTAATCCTCGAAAAAGACCCTGCCACAGCTTTCCTCAGCGCTGCAAGAGCAGTGGTGAGAAGGGCCGAAAGGAGAGCATTCACTCTTTACCGCAACGGGTTTGTTTCAGAGACCTCCGTCGAATGGCTGAACAGACTTAGCTACTTGCTATACCTTTTAACTTTGAAGGAAGGTGAGGAATTCGAGGAGGTGCACTTCTGAATGCTCGTAAGGAAAAGGGATGGTAGATTAGAGCATTTCAGCAGGGAAAAGCTGATAAGGACCCTTTTAAGAGCTGGTCTGAGCAGAGATAAGGCGGAAGTTGTGGCGGAGGAGTTGGAGGGAAGGATTTACGACGGAATCTCTACGGACGAGATCCTGAATATAGCCCTCGAGATCGTGGAGAAGCATTCGAAGAGGGTTGCGAGAGTTTACAGCCTCAAGTCCTCCCTGCTACGCCTTGGCCCGGCTGGCTACAGGTTTGAGAAATTCGTTTCCTCCCTGCTGAAGGAATTCGGCTATCATACCCTTACGAACCAGCTGATCGATGGGAAATGCGCCACTCACGAGATAGATGTGATAGCCGAGAAAGAAAAGAAGTACTTGATAGAGTGCAAGTTCCACAACACCTCCGTTTACACTGGCCTGAAAGACGTTCTTTACTCCTACGCCCGATTTATGGACATAGTTGAGTCTGGAAAGGATTTCGATGCTATGTGGCTTTTCACGAACACCAAGTTTTCGAGCGAGGCTGTAAAGTACGCAAACTGCAGGGGTATGCTGTTAACAGGCTGGAGATACCCTGAGAACGAGGGCATAGAGTTCATGCTCGAGTCCAAGCGGCTTTATCCGATTACCGTGCTCAGCCTCAGGGACTTCGAGATCGAGCAGCTTCTCAGGGAAGGTTTTGCCTTCTGCAAGGATCTACTTTCAGATCCCGGGAAGGTAAGAGAAATTCTCGGAAAAAGGGCCGAAAGCGTTTTGGAAGAGGCAAAGGTCGTTCAGGGAGCATGATCAGGAAAAGAAACTTCCAAAAAGAAACCCAAGGATCGCTCCAGTGTTTATGAACGGAAGACCGGCGTGGGGGCCCTTTCTTCTCTCCATGAGTGTCAGAAGCAGTAAAAGCCCCATGAATCCACCCAAAATCGTGAACAGCGCCGAAAGCTTGATGAACGCAATCTCTGGGGAACTTGTAAATCTCTGCGCAGATACAGCCAGAATAGCTGGAATCACGACATCGCCCACTCCCATGAGCATCTTCTCTTCTCCTCTGGGAATTATGAAGACCATTGGAGCGTTTATTCTTGTTACGGATTCTGCAAGGCTCAGCATGTGCTTTGTTTTGTAAACGGAAATCGCATCGTAAGCGGCGAGAGTTACGAGCAGAACGATCACTGGCAGAGGCTCGAGACTTATACCGAACATTGCCGCAATTCCGACGGCAAGAAGAAATGCTGAGATGTTTACTATGAGCCAGTGGGGCTTTTTTATAAGCGTTACAGTGATCACAACTGCTGCAAATAGGGCAAAAACGTCCATGAATGGGACGAGGACGTAAAAGATCGATACAAGCGTTAGGGTATATATTAGTCCTGCTAAGAACTTCTCAGATCTCGCAAGCAGCAGCACAAGGACTGTAAAGAGCAGAATCAGGGCAAAGTAGAGCAAGGAGTTCGAAACATCCTTGGGATCTTCGAAGACCACCATGCCCGCAGATTCGTAGCTTCTTATCGAAAGAACTGCGAAAAGGTTTGCAAAGAGAAAGATGATTGCAAAGATTAACCTCAATCAACCACCTTGAGCCTTATTTTCGCGTTCTTCGCCCTCGCAATTTTCAGGCTTTTGCCTGCCTCTTTATCCTTCCTGACCTTTATTATCCCCTTTCCACTCACCAAGGCCGAGAATAGATACTCATCGTCGGCGTAGACTTCGACTGTTCTTCCCTCAAGTCCTTCGGCGAATATTATGTAGTGCTTGTCCGTTTCCTCGATTCTCGCCTCTGACCTCTCTGCTTCTTTCGGAATAAGATCTATTGAAACCTTCAGCTCATCTTCGAGCCTCTTAATCCTCTTTCCCTTCTTTCCCAGAAGCTTCGGTATCTGGCTTTCTGGAACCTTGACCACAGCTCTCCTACCCGAAACGACGACCTCGAAGTCGTCTAAAAACTGGGAGATCTTTTCCTCCACAGTCCTCTTCAGTTTTTCATCGCTCTGAACGGGCATCACGACGACTTGCTCTCCGAACGTGTAAATCTCGAATTCAACTCTTTTGCTCTCGAAGTCCTTCACCTCTATAACTGGCCTCGCGAGGTCTGCTTCGAACATGCCCGAGGGAACCTTTACGGTGAATTCCAGCTCGTATACCTTCGAGATCTTTCCGGCTTCGATGAAGATCACAGTGTCAACAACTTGGGGAATTATTCCGAGCTCCACCCTGCCTATCATCCTCTGCACCGCATCTATAGCACGAGTTGCATGCGTTACTCCTATCATCCCCACTCCCGCAAGACGCATGTCTGCGAAAACCTGGAAGTCAGATGTTTTTCGCAACTCGTCGTATATCGTGTAATCCGGGCGGACAAGGAGGAGAATGTCGGAAGTTAGAGTCATGTCCCCCTCGAGAGGGGCATACTGCGTGATCTCTTCTCTGACCATCAGGTCTCTTGGGCTCTCCATTGTCTTAACGACGTAGCCGTGATCGAGCAGGTAGTTTGCCACGCTTGCGGCGAATGTGGACTTTCCGGCCCCTGGAGGGCCAGCGATTAGAATTCCACGCTGTCTTTCAACTATTCTCCTTTTAAGCTCCTCGCTGACACCATAATCGTCTATGTTAACCCTCGCTATCGGTCTAACTGCTGTTATCTCCATTCGATCAGCAAAAGGCCTTTCGGCGATGGCGACCCTTACGTCTCTGAGCTGAACCACGGTTGCCCCCTTGCGCTCTATCTCTATGCTGCTCTCCTCATCCTGCTTCGCCGCCTCTATGATCTCGTCCGCTATTTCAGAGAGCTCCTCGTAGCTGATCGGCTCATCTCTCAGCTTCACGAGCTTTAACGCTCCGATTTTTCCCCTTTTGGCGTATGGAGGCACACCCTCGCGAAGGTGAACGCTGGCAGTGTCGGGGGTGAAGAAGGCCATGATCCTTGTCTCTTCTGGCCTTATGATCTTGGGCTTCACGAATATCGTCTCAATTCCTTTGGCCTTTGCTATGAGGCTCTGAACCCTGTCCGAAGTTATCAGAACAGCATTTGCGCTCTTCGCGAGTTCTCTTATCATGCTGTCTATTTCTCCACCCTTTGCAAGCTTTATCTCGTCAATGCTTGGCCTTCTCCCGGTGAATTCGACTATAATGTTCTTCTCTTTCGCGATTCGGACTATCTTCTCTATTTCTGCGAGCCCCCTAAATCCGCTTATCCTCCCAAAATTTGCCTGAGCCTCAAGCTCCGCGATTACCGCTTCTGGAATTATTATCTCATCTATTGGCTCCGCAAAAACAGCTCCATCCGTGTACCCCTCAATTCCTCCTTTTTCAAGCATCTTCGAAATTCCACCGGTCACGATTATGCTCGTATCAGGAACGATCCTCATCCTCCAACCTCCTGAAGAAGCAACTCCTATTCCCTGTGTGGCATGCATTTCCCCTCTGCTCCACAATGTAGAGCAGGGCGTCACAGTCGCAGTCAACCCTTATCTCCACAATCCTCTGCGTATTCCCGCTCGTCCCACCCTTCATCCAGAGTTCATTTCTGCTTCTGCTCCAGTAGTGAGCGTAACCAGTCTCGAGAGTCTTTCTTATCGCAAGCTCATTCGCGTAAGCGAGCATGAGCACCTCTTTCGTGTGCACATCCTGAGCGATCACGGGAATGAGCCCATCCTTGAAATTCAGCCTTGAGAGATCCATATCAAAAGAGCTCCACAATATTAAAAGCCTTTACCCTGACCCGAGAACTTCATTCTGTGCTTGCAGAAGGAGCATATCTCTCCGCTCGAGATCTCTCCGCAAATTGAACAATACCTTGTCTCAAGCCGAATTTCACTCCTCCCCACAAGCCCCCTAACAAAACTCTTTACAAATCCGGGCTTTTTCAGTTCAATATCGTAGACTATCTCCTTCCATT
>CAZZIT010000206.1:0-17864 GCA_964654365.1 uncultured archaeon | reverse complement strand
GCTATTGCTGCAAATACAGCGGAAGAGAAATCTGCAAGTTGTAGGTTTGGATCCAGCATTTTTCCCTTACAGCTAATTTCTAAAATACCCAAAAGTCCTAAAACGTTGAGATCGTGCGCTGGATACTGCGATAGCCTTGATTTCTGACCAAAAGCAGAAATAGAGCAGTATACTATCCTCGGATTAATTTTGGAAACCGATTCATAATCTATTCCAAGCTTTCTCGCAATCCCGGGCCTATAGCCTTCAACGATCACATCTGCATCCTTGGCCAATTCGTAAAATCGTTCTCTATCTCCTTCATCCTTCAAATCAAGTGTCAGGAATTTTTTTCCTGTATTGAGCGCTCCAAAGACCTCTGAAAGGGCTCTTGCAGGATCCCCTGCGGGAGGCTCAATCTTTATCACTTCCGCACCCAGAAGCTGAAGTATTCTTGCACAGTAGGGGCCAGGATAGAAGCTTGCGAGTTCGAGAACTTTGAAGTTGAGCATATCCAAGCACCTAATTAAAATTTGGCTACCTCAGTTTCCCTGCCAGAAACCTCGAGATCACAATCCTCTGCGCCTCGCTCGTGCCCTCGTATATTGTCCCGACTCTCGCATCCCTGTAGTAGCGCTCTACATCGTACTCCTTGCTGTATCCGTAGCCTCCGAATATCTGCACAGCCTCTCCGCATACCTTGACTGCAACTTCACTTGCAAAAAGCTTTGCAGCCGAGCTTAAGGCAGGATTTGCAGATCCGCTGTCCACGAGCGATGCCGCTCTGTAAACTAAAAGCTTTGCAGCTTCGATCATCGTGAACATGTCCGCAAGCTTGAATGCTATCGCCTGATGCTCTATCAGTGGTTTTCCAAAGGCTTTCCTCTGCTTTGCATACTCAAGGGCCCTCTCATAGGCTCCTATGGCCATTCCCAGATGCAATGCGGCTATCTTTATCCTGCTCTCATTGAAGAAATCCATCAGCTGGTAGAATCCTCTGTTTTCTTTTCCCACCAAATTCTCTCTGGAGATTCTTACGTTTTTGAGAAGAACTTCGCAGGTGTCATGGCAGTTGAGCCCCATCTTCTTTATCCTCCTCACCTCATAACCATCGGATGAGGTTTCGACTATGAAAGCGCTTATTCCCGCATGGGGCGGATTTACTTCTGCTGTTTTTGCAAGCACGATCGTGTATGACGCGATGCTTCCGTTGGTTATGAAAGTCTTTGCCCCGTTTATAACCCAGCCATCTTCAACCTTAACCGCCTTCGTTCTTATCGCAGAAACGTCGGTTCCACAATCAGGCTCGGTTATCGCAATCGCGGATGGAGCTTTTCCCTTCACGACCCCGGGAATATACTTTTCTTTCTGCTCTTCCGTGCCGTGCTTTAGGACCATTGGAACTCCGAGAACAGCGATGTCCACTGCGGAACCAACGCTGCTGTCAGCTCTCGTTAGTTCAATGCTTATCACGGCTTCGGCAAGACACCCCATTCCCGCTCCGCCGTATTCTTCGGGAACGCTTGCACCGACGTAGCCAAGTTTTGCAGCCTTTCTGTATATCTCCCAGGGATACTCTTCTTTCTCATCAAATTCTCTGCCAAATGGCTTTATTTCCTTTTCAGCAAATTCCCTGACAGCTCTCTGCAAGTCTTTCAATTCTTCATTAAGCTCGAAGCTCATCCTAATCCTCGATCCTGAAATAGGGCACGATCCTTTTGCTCTTGTCGGGATAGAACATTTCGCTCGGCATTTCCTTTGCAAAAACTGAGACCCTTTTTCCTATTAGATCTTCCTTCTCAGCCTTATCTGGATCCAGATCAAGCCTTCCAACCATCCATGGCCCCTCTTCGAGCTCTACGAGGGCTACAGTGTATGGTGCCTCCTTTTCATAGCCTATCGGTGCTATGTATGTGACCGTGTAGCTTCTAATTACCCCTTTTCCGCTGAGCAAAATCCTTTCGAGTTTCCTGCTGCCGCATTCGTTGCAGCTGTTCTTTGGTGGACATGTCGTTGCTCCGCAATCCCTGCATTTCAAACCGATCAGCCTTCCTTCCTTCAGATTTTCTAAAAACTCTGCAAACATCATTCCACCCCGAGGATCACATTTACAAGCGTCCCGAAGTCTCCGCCAAGCGTGTCAGTCATTGCAATCCTTGCATCCTCAACCTGATTCCATTTGAACTCCCCCCTGAGCTGTTTGACCGCAGAATAAATCTGAGAAACACCTGTAGCTCCAACGGGATGCCCTTTGCCGATAAGACCACCATCGGGGTTTACCGGAAGCTCGCCATCGATGGCTGTTATGCCTTCCTTTGTCGCATAGCAAGCTTCTCCGTACTTGAAGAATCCCATCGCCTCAAGAGCGATTATCTCGGCAATGGT
The DNA here is from genome assembly GCA_964654365.1 of uncultured archaeon. Lineage (GTDB taxonomy): Archaea > Halobacteriota > Archaeoglobi > Archaeoglobales > Archaeoglobaceae > WYZ-LMO2. Next base: position 15,500 of record CAZZIT010000206.1, on the reverse strand, counting down.
AAAGCAATCGTGAAGCTCCACAAAATCCACGTCCTTGGGTTGAATTTTAGCCTCCTTAAATGCCATTTCAGCTGCTCTTTTTCTCGGTATGGCCTTAACTATATCTTTTCCCTGCCTGAAAAGGGCTCCACCGGAAGCTTGTCCCGTGCCCAAAACATATACGGGGGTGTCAACAGCATCCTTGGCAAGCTTCTCCTCTGCAATTATTGCCGCACTGCCACCGTCTGTCATCGGGCAGGAATCGAGTAGCGTGATCGGAGAGCAGATCATTCTTGAGTTCAGCACGTCCTCTACCTTCAAATTCCCATACTTACCGTAAAACTGGGATTTCGGGTTGACTGCGCCATATCTGTGATTTTTTATTGAAACGTAAGCCATCATCTCACGAAGCTTCTCGAGGGGAATTCCGTATTCCTTTGCATAAAGCCTTGCAGCCAAGGCAAAAACGCCGGGAAAGGTAAGGCCAGCAGCAATCTCGTAAACTCCATCGAGAGCCGTTGCAAGTGCTCTTGTGCCAATACCGGTGCCAGCGGTTAGCAGTTTTTCGCTTCCACCGACGACAACGCAGTCGTAGTAGCCAGCTGAAACAGCCCTCACGGCTTCTCTGAAAGCGACGCTCGATGAGGCGCAGGCACCTTCGTATCTTATTGCGGGAACGTTTTTCAGCCCTATCTCGTCGGCAATAAATCCAGAAAGATTTCCAGAACCGTCAGTAATCTCTCCAACGAAATTTCCGTAATATACAGCCTGGATGTCCTTTAGCTCTATGTTTGACTCCTCAAATGCCTCGAAAAAGGCCTCGGAGAACAGATCGGCAAGGGATTTATCAGAATGTTTTCCAAATTTCGTCATTCCAACACCAAGCACCGCTACCTTCCTCAAGCCAGATCACCTCTTAATCTGGAAGAAGTCGTACCATCCACCCTTGCTTCCGAACTTCAGTCTTTTGTCTCCCAAATAGCCTGACAGCACGAGCTTTTTAAGCGTCAGAGGTGGAGCATAGTGCTTCTCCTTGGTCTCCTCATACATGTAATCCGCAATGTGCAGAACTGTGTCCAGCCCGATGAGATCCATGAGCTCGAACGGGCCCATTGGGAAGCCAAAAGCGAGTTTGCACATCTCGTCGATCTCCTTTATTCCAGCGACGTTTGCTTCGTAAAGCCTGATCGCTTCAATCAGCCAGGAGTTGATGAATCTGGTTGTGAAGAAACCCGGAGCATCGTTTGCAGGAATCGGAACCTTGCCCAAGCGTTTCGAGAGCTCCATCGTGATCTGGAATGTTTCCTCGGAAGTCATGGCGCCCTTCACAACCTCGATCAGCCTCATCACCGGGGCGGGATTAAACCAATGCATCCCTATGAACCTGTCCTTTCTTTCAACTACGGTCGCTATGCTGGAGATCATGATTCCAGACGTGTTCGATGCGAAAATGGTGTCTTTCTTGCAGATTCGATCCAGTTCTGCAAAGATCTTTCTCTTCAGCTCCAAGTTCTCCGGCACTGCTTCTATTATGAAATCGACGTTTTTCAGACTTTCATAGCCTGTTGAGGTCTTTATTCTTCTCATGCAGTTCTCCATCTCTTCCTCGCTCATTTTTCCCTTCTCAACGAGTTTTTTCAGACCATATGGTCCAGATTTAATATTCTCGAGCGCCTTCTCAAGTATTTCCTCGCTTATGTCAACAAGGATGACCTCGTAGCCGTTTCTGGCAAAAACCTGAGCAATTCCGTTTCCCATAACACCAGCACCGATTATGCCGACCACCTTTATGTCCTCGACTTTCATAGACTCCGTGAATTTTAACTCTAAAAAGCTTTTGCTTTTTATCTCCCAAGCAATTTAACAAAAAAGTAAAGATATTCCCGATGCTCCAAATTTCCAATCCTATTTAATCCCGCTGAACTTTCTACGCGTGAACTCCTCTTTTTGAAGGAAACTTTCGCATCTTTCCCTGAACTTGCTTGAAGTCCATACAAGAGCTGTGATATCCCTTGAAAGCTGTTCAAAAACCATCGAGAAATCTGTCCAGAAGTTCAATCCTGACTTTATCACTCTAAAAGCCTGCGGACTGCAGTTCTCTACAATTTCAATCGCAAGTGCTCTTGCAGTCTCTTCGAGCTTTTCATCATCCACAACTCTGTTTATCAGCCCAATGCGAAAAGCTTCTTCCGCATCTATAATTCTGCCCGTAAGAAGCAGTTCTCTTGCTCTTTTCTCTCCCACGAGAACAGGCAAAAGCTGAACTCCCAAGCCCATTGCGGTCGATCCAACCTTTGCTTCAGGCTGCCCAAATTTCGCATTTTTAGAGGCCACTACAATATCGCAGGCCATCGCAATTTCATTACCACCAGCGACACAGAAGCCCCGAACCGCGGCAATAACTGGCTTGCTTGAATTTCTAAGCATTCTCACAACATCCATGTAGCTCTCAAACCACCTTATACCATCTTCAAAAGAAAGGGATTTCAGTTCTTTCAAGTCTGCCCCAGCGCAAAAGTTCTCACCTGTGCTGGAGAGAATTATTGCTGAATTTTCACCTTTTTCAGCCATTATAATTGCATCCAGAAATTCTTTTAGCAATTTAAGATTCAGTAGGTTCATTTTCGGTTCGTTGAGTTTTATCCAGGCTATTCTGGGATCCGAATCGACTTCAAACAACACTCTGCTCATGGTCGGACATGGGTCATCTATTATATTTAAATCAAGTGATTCCAAAGGAGCTGATTATGAGCAAAATCATAAAGATTATTTAATCCGCTATGAAGATCCAATTGGTGGTGCTATGAAAAAATTGGCCGTTCTCGGAGCAGGAGTTATGGGGCACGGAATCGCGCAGGTGTGCGCAACGGCTGGCTACGAGGTTGCTGTGAGAGATATAAAGCAGGAATTCATCGATAAGGCCAAGGAAGCGATAGAGAAGAGCCTTGAAAAGGCTGTTTCGAAGGGTAAGTTGAGCGAGCAGAAGGCAAAGGAGATTCTGGGAAGACTGAAGTTCACACTGTCGATAGAGGAGGCAGTAAGGGATGCAGATCTCGTAATTGAAGCAATACCCGAAGTGATGGACTTGAAGAAAGGGCTCTTCGCGGAAGTGCAGAAATACGCAAAGAAGGAGTGCATATTTGCAAGCAACACCTCAGGTTTGAGCATAACCGAGCTCGGAAACTCAACAGATCGACCTGAAAAGTTCGTGGGTCTTCACTTCTTCAACCCACCAGTAGTGATGCAGCTCGTGGAAGTGGTAAAGGGAGAGAAGACGAGCGATGAAACCGTTAACAAATGCGTGGAGTTCGTGAAGAGCATTGGAAAGACGCCGGTTGTTGTCAGGAAAGATGTGGCTGGATTCATAGTAAACAGAATACTCGTGCCCTATCTCACGCTGGCGATAGAGGACATGGAAAAGGGAGTAGCAAAGAAGGAGGAGATAGATTCTGTCTTCCTGTACAAATACAACTTCCCGATGGGGCCAGTAGAGCTCGCGGACTTCGTAGGACTCGATGTTCTGAACTTCATCGGCTCACAGTGGGGTTTAGTCCCGACTCCGAAGATCCTGAAGGAGAAGTTCGAGAAGAAGGAGCTCGGAGCTAAAACTGGAAAAGGTTTCTACGACTGGAGTGCTGGTAGACCAAAGATTCCCAAGCTTGAGGGATATGACGAGCTCAGATTGATAGCACCAATGGTGAACATTGCCGCTGAGCTCATAGAACTCGGGGTTGCTGAGGCGAAGGAAATAGACATTGCAATGAAGCTGGGCACCAACATGCCAAAGGGCGTTTGTGAGCTTGGTGACGAGATAGGGCTCGACAAAATCCTCGCCAAGCTGGAAGAACTTTACAAGGAGAAGGGCTACGAAATACTCAAGCCAAGGGAGCTGCTTAAGAAAATGGTTTCCGAGGGCACAACAGGTGTAAAGGCTGGAAAGGGATTCTACGATTACGGAAAGAGCTCCTACAAGAATATAACTGTGGAGAAGAAGGATAGAATCGCCAAGCTAACGATAAACAGGCCCCAGAGATTGAATGCACTCGACATGGACACACTGGAGGAAATCTCTTCTGCATTAAAGGAGCTTGAAGTCGATCCAGAAGTCAGGGTTCTCGTGATCACGGGTTCTGGCGATAAAGCCTTCTCTGCTGGCTTCGATCTGCAGTCCAATGCGGATTTCACAAGGCCAAGAATGCTGTGGATCACTCACAAGGGCAACGAAGTCTTCTCGCAGATCGAAAAGTTCCCGAAGCCAGTAATAGCTGCTATAAACGGCTACGCCTTTGGCGGAGGTTGCGAGCTCGCTCTGGCGTGCGATTTCAGGATAATGAAGAGGGGAGCAAAGATAGGACTTACTGAAGTTGCTCTTGGCCTGATTCCGGGATGGGGAGGGACGCAGAGGCTTCCAAAGATCGTTGGAGTGGCGAAGGCAAAGGAAATGATAATGCTCGCAAAAAGGCTTGATGCAGACGAGGCTGAGAAAATAGGGCTTGCAAAGGCTGTAGATGTGGATAAGTTTGAAAAAGAGGTCATGGAGCTGGCGAAACAGCTCTCGGAGATGCCTCCAGTGAGCCTGCGTGTTGTCAAGTATGCAATAAACTTTGGCTCGGATCTGCCCACCGAAATCGGAAAATTCCTCGAAGAGCTCGCGTTTGGAGTTGCAACCTCCACTCAGGACATTGTGGAGGGCATAACTGCATTTTTCGAGAAAAGAAAGCCAGATTTCAAGGGAATATAAAATTTTTTAATTTTTCCTAAAGCAGCCCAAATGAAATGTAAATGGCTGGGTTCTATAGCAAAATTTTTTAATTAGTTCGGACAAAAAGGAGCAAATGCTCGAAAAGATGCTCATTCGGGGGGTTAGATTCGAAGAGAGGAGCATTGTAGCTGACGGGGATGTTTTGATCGGGCAGAACTCTACGGTCGATTACGGGATCCTGACTAAGAGGCTTTTCGCTGGGGAAAGGGTTTTCATAGGCGGGGACGTCGTGGCTGAGGAGGTTCGAATAGACTCATTTTCAACGATAAGCGGAGATCTGGTCTCAAAGGGGGATGCATACATTGGAGAATTCGCTGGAATCGACGGAAAGCTTACCGTTTATGGAGACCTCGAAATCGGTAGAAATGTAAGGATAAAGAATGGTTTTGAAGCAAGAGGGTTGATAACGATCCAGAATCCCGCTTCCGTTGTCTTCTTCCTGCTCCTTTACCTGATGTTGCTTTTCAGGCTCGGGAAAATAGAGGAGGTTTTAAAGCTAATAGAGGATGTCGAGCTCGACCCCTCGCTCGTTCTGCCTGAAAAATGCCATGTTGGAGCTGAGAGGATCGTTACGACGAAGAACGCCGACATCTACGATAGCAGATTGCTTGGCACGGTTAAGGCGAGAGATATATATGTGGGGAGAAGCGTAATAGTGGGTAGCCTTAAGGGTAGGAACGTGATCGTGGACCGAAGCGATATCCTTGGCTCGGTGGAGGGCAGAGTCATCTACCTGCTGAACTCGAGCAAGGTTGGGACACACGTTAAGGGGGACAGGGTTTATATGGAAAAAGGTTGTATTGTAGATGGTGGAATAATTGCGAGAGATGGAGTCTGGATAAAGGACTCGATCGAGTTAAAAACGGACCTTGGTGAGGAAGTTGGAGTGGGACAGGGAGAAGTTCAAGAAGATGTTTCCGAATCTGTACCAGGAGATGGGAGATAGGTTGATTCCGACAGTTATAGACCACTTAGAGGTATGTAGGACGGTAGAGGAGGCTGAAGAGGTAATTTCCTTTTTCGAGAGGATTGGTGAGATAAAGAAGGAATACGCTTCATTTTTGAAGAACAACCCAGCACTGCTCAAGAGCTTGATAAACAAGAGGAAAAGAGGAGAATACGAGATGAGAGGGCTACTATGATCGAAATTGGATTAGCTGGAAAGCCGAATGCTGGAAAATCAACTTTTTTCAAATCCGCAACGCTCGCAGACGCGGAGATTGCGAACTATCCATTCACAACGATAAAGCCGAACGTTGGAATCGGCTACGTTCGTGTTAAATGCGTCTGCGAGGAACTTGGGGTCAACTGCGGAAAGTGCGTTGAAGGCTGGAGGTTCATTCCGATAAAGCTGATAGACGTTGCAGGCCTCGTACCAGAAGCACACAAGGGCAAAGGACTGGGAAACGAGTTCCTCGACGATCTAAGGCAGAGTGAAGCTATAATTCACGTCGTGGACGCTTCTGGCTCAACAGATGAGAATGGAAATGAGATCGGAATAGGCGAGCGGGATCCAGTTGAGGATTTGAGGTTTCTTCTGCACGAACTGAACATGTGGATCTTTGGAATCTTAAAGAGAAACTGGGATAAAGTGGTAAGGAAGGCGAAGGCGGAGAAAAAGGATTACGTCAAATTCGTTCTCGAACCGCTTTCGGGGCTGGGATTTGAGGAGTCGATGATCAGGGAGGCTTTCAAGGGTTTTGAAGACCTCCAGAAGGTCTCAGAAGAGGACCTGAAGCTCATATCGAGGGAACTCAGAGAGAGGAGGTTCAAGATGGTTATATCGGCGAACAAGGCAGATAAAGCCCCAAAGGAACTCTTAGAGAGGCTGATAAAATTGGATAACGCGGTTCCTACCTCTGCTAACTACGAGCTCATTCTGAGAACTGCCGCGAAGGCAGGATACATAAAGTACCTTCCTGGAGACCCCGACTTCAAGAACCTGAAGGAGCTAAACGAAAAACAAAAAAAGGCGCTGGAAAAGATAAGGGAATTTCTTCATGAATTCGGGAGCACTGGCGTACAGAATACGATAAACAGGCTGGTCTTTGATATCCTTGGATACATCGTCGTTTATCCAGTGGAAGACGAAAAGAAGTTTACCGACTCAAAGGGTAACGTTCTTCCCGACGCCTTTCTGGTTAAAAAGGGAACAACGGCAAGAGAACTGGCCTACAAGATCCACACAGACATAGGGAAGAGCTTTATCTACGGAGTTGACGCGAAGAGAAAAATGAGGATTGCAGAGGACTACGAGCTGAAGAACGGAGATGTGATAAGAATCGTTTCTGGTGCATGATGATAGTAATGATGAAAGTCATCATACGAAATCTTTATAATAATCGAAAGATTTATTAACTTTCAAAACGAAAATTACTTGGTGGAAATATGAGATGCAAGGAATGCTTATACTGGTTGAGAGACCAATCTTTGCCCAAGGGCATTGGCTACTGTTCTGCAAAGGTAGCAATTTCTGCAGAAAATGATGTCTGCGAAGTTTTCAAGAGAAGGGAGCCAGAACCCGTAGCAGTTAAAGTTTATTCCTACTACTGAAGCTTCTTTTTATTGCCAAAATAAAAAAATTTAGACTTTTTCGAGAATAACAGCCAGACCCTGCCCTCCGCCCACGCACGCAGTTGCGAGACCGTAATCAGCGTCCTTTTCACGCATAATTCTCGCGCATGTCCCTATGAGCCTTGCTCCACTTGCAGCAAGCGGATGACCTATGGCTATTGCACCGCCCTTCTGATTGACTCTCTCCGGCTCGATCTTGAGCTCCCTGATCGCATATAGCGGAACGATCGCAAATGCCTCGTTTATTTCCCAGACTCCAATGTCGCTAACCTTCAACCCTGCCTTTTCAAGGGCTTTTCTGCTCGCAGGCACGGGACCCTTGCCCATAACCGATGGATGAACAGCCGCAGGAGCTGCCGCTCTTATCTTCGCAAGGGGCTCGAGTCCGAGCTCCTTCGCCTTTTCCTTGCTTGCAAGCATCAGGGCGCTCGCTCCTGCGTTCAAAGGCGATGAATTTCCAGCTGTTATCAAACCACCAGGCCTGAAAGCTGGCGGAAGCTTTTCCACTGCCTCGAGCGTGGTGTCGGGTCTTATTGACTGGTCTACGTCGATCACCTTCACGCTTCCGTCTGCCTGAGGTGCCTCGATCGGCGTGATCTCTCCCTTGAAATAGCCCTCCTTAAGTGCTTTAGCCGCGTAGTGGTGGCTTCTGACGCTCCACTCGTCCATGTCTCTCTTAGTTATTCCGTGAGTTTGCTGAGCTTCCATCGCAAGCTTTTCTGCAGTGTAGCCCATTACAAAACCGATCTCCATCTCGTATTCCTTATATTCCGGGCTAACAAGCTTCTCGTTTCTGCAGACCCATGGATTGTCCGCCCCCATCGGGATTCTCGTCATGTGCTCAAATCCCCCTGCAATGACAACGTCGTTTATACCGCTTGCGATTTCAAGATAGCCATACATCGCGGTGGCGAGCGATGAAGCACATTGCATGTCAATTAAAGAAGCAGAAGTCTCAACGGGATACTTTGCAAGCAGAGAAGCCATCTTTCCTCCATATCCCCAGTTTTCCCATACCGGGAAAGCGCAGCCTATTAGAATTCTGTCCACAACCTTCTTTTCCACTCCCACCTGCTTCGGAAGTCTGTCAAGAACTGCAGCCATCAGTTCATCTCCCCTGAGCTGGGAAAAGACGTCCCTCGCCGGTTCTTTCGGACGGCTCCTTGAGAAGGCCGTCCTCAGGTAACCCACTATATACACATCCCTCATTTTTTCACCTCAACAGATCGAATTTCGGACACTATTAAAATCTTTCTAACTTTTGCTTAAAAAATATTCTGCTTACATTACGAAAGATTTCAAACAACAAAGTTTTTCAATACACGCGAAAAATGAAACTGGAAAAACCTTAGAGAATGCGAAAAGTTTGCAAAGTTCGAGTGCATTTTTACGAGCAATACTTCAACGATGAGCATTACGGGCCTTTCAAGATTCTTGAAGAAAAAGCGAAGTCGGGTCAGCTCGGGGCAAAGACGTGAATGAGGTTCTAAAACTGGAGCAAGGAGACCAACGAAGCCGTAAGGCTCTGAGGACTGGAGAGGTTAGAGAGGCTTTGTATTGATTTTCTTTTAATTTTTGCAGAAAGGGCAAGCTTTTTTAATCCCTGAAACTCCTGATATCGATGGTCTTGAAGGTAGCCGAAGATTTCTATGTGTTAAAGCCCGGAAAAGTCGTTTTCGGGGAGAGTGGAGAAATACTCTTTGCTTCTTCCTCTGTGAGTCTAATCTTGGAGCCAGTAGCCATAGTAGACACGGGACTCCTGATCGATCGGGATACCATAATCGATGCCCTTCAGCAGCTTGGAATCAGGCCTTCTGACGTGGATGTTGTGATCAACACTCACCTTCATCCCGACCACTGCGGTGGAAACGAGATCTTCCCCAACGCGAAGATCTATGCCCATCCCCTCGAAATCGCCAGAACTGGCGCAAGGTATTTACCATGCCCGCAGAGCTTTTCTGAAAGAATAAGTGTGATCGAGACGCCTGGACACCTTGAAGGCCATATATCCGTCGTGTTTGACGAATCAATCGTCGTTGCGGGTGATGCAATACCGACCAAAAACAACTACGAGAAGATGGTCATTCCGAGGCTTCACACAGACGCAAGAAAAGCACTCGAGAGCATGCAAAAAATCATAAAGATTGCCAGAATAATAATTCCAGGCCACGATGATCCGATATACGTTCTAAAGTAGTGTCGCAACAGCTATGGCTCTCGCAAACCCTTCCGCGGTCTGATTCCTGCTCGTGTCCACAATCCTGTACGGTAAACCGCAGTACACTGCTCCGTATTCCTTTCCTCCGCCAAGATAGCATAGTGATCTGAAGATGAGATTTCCAGAAATGCCGTCGGGAGCTATGACAATCCCCTTTTCAACAGCATCTTCAATCCTTATCTCCAGATTCTCTCCACCGGAAAGCTTTGCCACCAGCTCAGCTTCCGCAAGGGATCGATCCACGATTTCGTATCTTCCAACGTCCCCGTACCTGCCTCCGGCAAGCACCGCAACTTTCTTTGGAATCCCCAGCTGCTCTGCAAGCTGCTTTGAGTATTCGATCAGCTTAAGCTTCTCCGTAACATTTTTACCCTCATCTACCCCTACGGGTGATAAAAGGAAAAGGGTGCCGCTTGCGGTCTCGAAAATCCCGACTCTCAAAGGATTGTGCTTAACCCTCAGAACTTCCAGCAGCTTCGATGCCCGAGCAGTCCCCCTGACTATTGCATGGACTTCACCGCTTTCAACAAGCTTGAATAGCTCTTTCTCGGTTCTTTCGCCCTCATCGACCACAACCGTCTCTGCAAAATCTGCCAGCTTAACTGCCCTCATTATCCTTTCTTCGCTTGTCTCGTCAACCCTGTAAAGCCCGATGGCAACCTTTTTTCTCCTTACCCTTTCCCTTATTTTCTCATGAAGGTACATAGCTACTTTGTTTGCAAAGCTTCTGCAACCTTCTTAGCCAGATTCTTGCAGCTGTTAAGTCCCGCTTCATCCCTTTTAACGGCTTCGAAGTCCTTCATTGATCCTACAAGCATTCCGCCGAACCTCATCGGAACTATCTTCATTTCATGCGTGAGCATCCACTGATGGATCTGCTCGCAAACCATTTCCTGACCTCCGTTTCTCACCTGTCCGACAGCAATTGCGCCGCCGACCTTTCCCTTCAGCTTCCCGCGAACCATTATGCTCCTGTCAAACAGAGCCTTTAGCTGAGCTGAAACGCTCACGTAGTAAACTGGGGAGGCGACTATGATTGCATCGGCCAAAAGCATCTTCTCGAATATTTCCCTTGCATCATCCTTTATCGGGCATCCTTTTCCTTCCAAGCAATTTCCGCAGTGATTGCAGAACTTTACTTCCTTTTCGGAGAGCAGAACTGCTTCAGTTTCGAATCCCATCGCCTTCAGCTCATTTAGGGTAAAATTCAGTGCGAATTCCGTGTTGGCACCCTTCCTCGGAGAACCGCAAATTCCGAGCACCTTCATAATAAGAGATTTCCTTCCGAATATATATCCTTTCCCTTCTCATTCCTTATTCTGCAGGATTATCTCTACCGCCATCCTTGCAGTGTTCCCCACGACCTTAGAGCAGTGCTCGATCATTCCAAATGAGATTGCCTCTTTCATTTCCCTGCGATCCCATAGGTTAAAAGTCCTTCCCATGAGTTTAATTTGAACATCCCTGCATCGACAGCTTCCGTATTCAGCTACAAAGCGATCGTGCAGCTCCTTCACGAGCGCATAGGCCTTCATTGGCTTCAGAATTTGAGCGAAGTCCCTTCTTTCGCGGGGAAAAAGATAGCTTATCACCATAGAGGCACCAACGAGTGCTCCGCAGCTGCCGTCGCCAGTTAGCCCGAGACCGTCGGCCAGACCGCTTGCCGCTTTGAATACATCTTCATTCCATATTCCAAGAGCATCGAATATGGCTGCGATAACCGTTTGAGAGCAACCAGTGTACTCCCTCTCGTATTTCACTCCCAACTCATAGGCTTTCTTTGCATCATCCATGATGGATGCTAAAATTCTGGAATATTTAATTTTCGAATTTGCTGGGGCGAGACCAGCAAATCTTATCAATTCAGCGGAAAAAAAGAACCCATGAAAAAGAGTTTGGAGAATCTCATGGAAGAGCTCCGCAAGATCAATCCGGATTTCAGAGTAATCTCGACGGAAAGCATAGTCGTATCGGAATGGGTTAGATGGAAGTGCATGTTCGGCTGCAAGGCTTTCGGGAAGCACTTAAACTGTCCTCCCTTCGTTCCCCCAGTTGAAGAGACCAGGAAACTGCTCAAGTGCTACAAAACAGCAATTATCGCAAGATTCGAAGCTAAACCCGACTACTCGCAACCCCCCGAGCGCATCCACCACTTCATCATGGAAACGCTGAGGGAATTCTACGACAGGATGTTCGAAATGGAAAGAATAGCTTATCTCTCTGGTTACTACAAGGCCTTTGCCCTCTATGCCCTGCCATGTCCTTACTGCGATCCATGCGTTGCGGAAAAGCTCGAGATAATCGACCAGGATCCGAAACGCTACTGCAAGTTTCCTCACAAGGTAAGGCCTGCAATGGAGGCAACTGGAATCGATGTTTTCCAGACCGTAAGAAATGCAGGCTACGATTTAGAAGTTCTGGCTTCTCCAACCGATAAAATCCTGTTTTACGGGCTTCTACTGCTTGAATAGGTGGTAAATTGGACGAGCACGTGATGGAGCTACTGGGAAAGTCGAGGGCCGTTGTCAGGGAGGGCAAAATAGTGGAGGTTACAGAACCAAAGGTCGCTTACTGCCCCCTTTTCAGGAAGCTTCATGGAATGGAGAGGATAACGAAGGAAGAGGTCGTGAAAAACCTGCGCTACAGGATGGAGAATTTCGGATTGTTCACGGCAAAGAGAAAAATTCTGGATGAGAGGACCTTTGCAACTTTCGGAACTTCCGAGATCTTCTTCAGCTGCCTCAAAAGCAGTTTTCTCGATGCGGTCGTAATCGCAGCAGATTGTGCCGGGACTGTCGTTACATCAAATCCAAAGCTCGTGCAGGGGCTTGGCGGCAGGATCTCGGGGATCGTAAGAACTTCTCCAATACCAGAAGTGATCGAAAGGATAGAAAAAGAGGGAGGGTTCGTTGTTAGCAAGAATGCCGAAATAGATCAGATTAAGGGGGTACTCTTTGCCGTCGATATGGGCTTCAAAAAAATCGGGGTCACATTAACCACGCCCGAGGAGGCAAAGGCCTGCGCGGAGATCGAAAAGAGTAGGGCGGTGAAAATTCTGAAGTTCGCCGTGCATACCACAGGAGTCGATTGGAGCTTGGAGGATGCGTTGCTTTTTGATCTAATCACTCTCTGTGCTTCAAAAAGCCTGCGGGATAAACTTAGGGGTGTTTTAAAGGCCCAAGCTGGAGAAGCGATTCCAATTGTGGCGATCTCCGATTTTGGCAAACTCGCCCTGCTCGAAAGGGCCAAAGATCTAGATGGAATTCTTATAATCTCAAAGCCACTCCCATATCTCAGCGAGAATCAGCCCCAACCACTGGTGTAGGTGGTGTTATGATCGTCCAAGTCCACAACCTCGTCAAGAACTATACTCTCAGCAGCGGAAAAACTCTGAAGGCTCTCGAAATAGAGCACTTCGAGGTTAAAAAGGGCGAATTAGTTGGACTCCTCGGAAAAAGCGGGAGTGGAAAGACCACTTTGCTGAGAATTCTCAGGGGTGCCGAGAGGTTCGATGAGGGCGAGGTCGTAATAGACGGGATCAGACTTACACCAGAATCCACGAGGGGGGATTTCAGAAGTGTCATGGAGAAAACGGCAATCCATCTTCAGCGTTCCTTTGGACTTTGGAGTGAGAGGGTTGTCGAGAACGTTATAAGGGCATTGGCGTATCGAAGGCTGGGCGAGGAGGTTTTGCCGGACTGGGATGAGGTGCTCTACCAGGAGCTTCAGGAGGAGGCGATGAAGCTCCTAGGGATAGTCGATCTAAAGCACAAGGCCGAATGCTGGGCCGAAATACTGAGCGGCGGCGAGAAGCAGAGGTTAATTCTTGCAAGGCAGCTTGCTAAAAAACCCTCAATCCTGCTTCTGGATGAATTCGGAACAATGACATGCCCTGAAACCAGAAGAAAGGCGATAGAAACGATCAGAAGGGTGAATCAAGAACTAGGAATGACCGTGCTTTTCTCGTCGCACATGCCCGAAATCCACAGGGAACTTGCATCGAGAGTTGTGCTTCTGGACAGGGGAAAAATCGTTGACGAAGGAGATGCGGAAGAGATGATATCAAAATTCCTGAGAGAGCTTGAACCGCCAGTAATGAAGAAGAAGAGGATAGGAGGAGAGGTTGTGAGACTTGAAAACGTCAGAAAGAGATACTACGTGGTTCCCGGCGGTCAGACACTCGACATGAAGGATGTTTCTTTCTCAATAAAAAGGGGAGAAATCGTTGGCTTCATAGGCAGGAGCGGAAGTGGAAAAACTGTTCTCGCAAGGCTGATCAGCGGTCTTGAACTGCCCGACGAAGGTGTTGTTATGTTAAGGCCTGAGAGGAGATGGGTGGACTTCAGCAAGTTTGGAAAGAGAAGCGTTGAAGTAAGGAGAAAGATCGGAATTCTGCACCAAGAATTTGCCCTTCCTTTCTGGGCAAAAGTAAGCGAGCTCATAGCCTACAAGATAAGGATAAAGAGAGAAAGTGCCGTCCAAGAGGCGATGAAGAAAGCCGAGGAGCTTGGAATTAGTGAGAGCCTTTTTGACGCAATCTACAGGCTCACAGATCTACCGAAAGAGGAGGCAGAGATAAGGCTCAGGAGATTGGGATTACCATACGGAATAATAAAGGAGCTTTTCCCGGAAAGCTCGGAAGATCTTAGTGCCATCTATCCGCTGCTAGATAGGATGAATTTGCCAGCCGAGATTCTCGAAAGGCAGAGCCACGAGCTTTCCGGCGGAGAAGCCGTAAGACTGGGAATAGCCCTTGCTTCAATAACAAAGCCAAAAATCCTGATCCTCGACGAGCCGTTTGGGGACATAGATACCGTAACGCTCAGAAAGGTCGCAAATTTCCTGAAGGAAATGAATCTAAGGGACAGAACGACAATGATCGTCATAAGCCACCAGCATGATCTCGTAAAGGAGATCGCGGACAGGATTTTCCTTGTGGAGGATGGAAGAGTTCAGGAGGTATAATAGCCCGACTGCAATTTTATTCTTTCATTAAGAACGCACGGGCCAAACCTCAAACCACCCAACGGGTTCTTCGGATTCCCCAAAGCGTTCATGCATCTTGCCATCACTGCAGCGCCTCTTGCAAGACCGTCGTCTACGAAAACAATGTTCTTTTCGGGCTTCTTGTAAAGACCAAGATCCCTGAGTTCCTTCAGAAATAGCCAAGGCTTCTTTCCCGTAATTCCCGCCCTTCCCGTTACCCCTATAGCCATATCCTCCAAGAAAAAACCTTCAGAGCTCACGACTTCGAGCACTTTTCTGAATATCTTTGCCATTAGCACGTCGATGGTTGCTAAAAGGAGTTTTATATCCCCTATTTCCGAACCAATCCTTTCGAGTTCCCCGAACTTGCTTCCGTTCTCCCCTACATCGCATCCAACGAGCAGTATGCCCGCATCTTCAGCTGCCTTTGCATTCACGGGAATCTTGCCGAATTTCCTGCAGTTCGAGGGAACTCTTTCAACCCTCACGTGCTTGAGAATTTCCTCTGCAAGCTCAAATGCCTCCTCACCAACGTTATAATCTCCTTCAAGCTTCAGGTCTATTGCAGCGGATTCCTTTTTACTCAGAAACCCTCTTGTTAGCACGTCAGCTATTGCCCCTCCGAGACCGCAGAAGTTTCCGATCGTCCTTGCGTACGGTAGATCATCGTTTGTTATTCTACCCTTAAAGGTTGTTCCGAAGTCCATGGAAATGCAGGGATTTCTGAAGTCGACATCCGTCCACTTTGCACCCTCCTTGATGCCTGCTGTCGAAAGTTCTCCCTCCATTTCGTTTGCCACAATTTCAGCTCCCGTCGACCCCCTAGGGGGTAAGACTCCCGCGACCGATCCGTCGAAGAAGACTCTGTCGAGAAGGCTGTACTTCCTTATCTTCTCCGGCAGGTTATCCTTTGTAACAGCAGGAACCATTCTTCCCGGCGGTACGCCCGCCAAAAGCGCTCCATCAGCTAGGGCCTGAATG
>CAZZIT010000205.1:0-6072 GCA_964654365.1 uncultured archaeon | reverse complement strand
ATTCCCTACTCACTCGAAGTCTACGCCATTGCCTTCGGAGTTCTCTGGTTCAACCTTGGGGGATGGCTCGCAACAGCTCCGGCGTCAACAGCATACTTCTTTGGGTTGAAGGACTATGCTAGAAACTACGGCCTTGTCTATACTGCATACGGCGCCGGAGCTGTGGCCGGAAACCTGCTGGCAGGACTATCCAAGGACCTTTTCGGCTCTTATCTGTTGGTCTTTCAATTCGCCATGCTTCTCGCGGTAATCGGGATTATCGTTGCCTTTGCGGCACTTAAACCCCCGAAAGCTCAGTAGCCTAAATCCCTCAACCACTTTTTCAGGACGTTTGCTGAATTCAGTAGCTTTTCAAGGTCTCTATCACTGAGTTCAAGCTCCAAGACCTCAGCTCCATTTCTGCTGAGTTTTGCAGGAACTCCGAGAGCAACGTCGCTTATACCATACTCTCCCATCAGCACGACGCTTGTGGGGATTATCTCGCCGAGATCCTCGACTACGGCCTTGACCATTCTGCAGACGGCAGTTCCCGGTCCGTATACGGTTGCTCCTTTTCTCTTTATGACCTCCGCTGCTATCTGTCTAACATCCCTTTCAACCTGCTCCCAGTCTGCTTTAACATCAGCAAGGCTTTCTGCGATGAACATGGAGTCCCCATGCTCTCCGAGAATCCATGCCCTGGTGGCATTAATATTCGCCGATCGCAGCCTTTGCATGAGCCTTGCGGAGTCGAGGAGACTGCCCATTCCAAATACCTCCTCACGCTTCTTGCCACTCTCCCTCCAGGCGACGTAGGTCATCAGATCGAGTGGATTCGTGACGACGAGGATCTTGCTCTCCGCCGAATGCTTTACCACGTTCTTTGCAACGTCCCTGATAACTTCAACGTTCTTGGCTGCGAGATCGAGTCTACTCATTCCTGGCTTTCTCGCAAATCCCGCAGTAACTACGACGATTTCGCTACCCTTCAGTAGAGAGTAATCGCTTCCACCCACGATCTTTGGAAATTTACCAGCAACTGCAGCGGCGTGGGATAGGTCTATCGCCTCACCGACAGCCAAGTCCTCTAGGACGTCGACCAAAGCTATTTCGTCGGGATCCATGTTCATCAGGCACGTATAAGCGGAAAGACTTCCGACTCTGCCAGCACCTACGAAGCCGATCTTCATGAGCCAAGTTCAATCTCAAGCTTTAAGCTTTTAGATCTTTTTGGGGCTGAAGATCAGAAAGCTTAAATTATTGCGATTCCACTGAAAGAAGAGCAGCCCCCGTGGGGTAGCGGACATCCTGGAGGCCTTCGGAGCCTCAGACCCGGGTTCGATTCCCGGCGGGGGCGGTATAAACCAGGGATGACCCTTACATGGTGAAATCCGTTTATGAGAGAGGCGCGGCTCTACAGACATCTCGGAAATTACGTCCTCTGCCAGCTCTGCCACAGATTTTGCAAGATCGGAGACGGTGAAAAAGGTTTCTGCGGCGTAAGGGTGAATAAAGAGGGTAGACTTTACACCTTGACCTACGGCAGGCTTAGCGCTCTTGAGAGTAGGCCCATAGAGATAAAACCCTTCTTTCACTTCAAGCCCGGCAGTACGAGCATGACATTTGCCACATACTCGTGCAATTTCGATTGCCCGTGGTGTCAAAACTGGAGGATCTCGAGAGGGCTGCCCACTGGTGAAGAGGTCCGTCCGGATTACGTAGTCAAAAGAGCCCTGGAGAGAGGAGATATCAGCGTATGCGGCAGCCTGAACGAGCCAACACTGCTTTTTGAATTTCTTGTCGACGTTTTCAGAATCTCAAAGGAAAATGGGCTGCTCACAACGCTCGTCTCGAACGGTTACATGAGCGTTTTAGCCCTGAAGAAGCTCAGAGAAGTCGGGCTTGATGCGATAAAGGTCGACGTCAAGGGCGGAGAGGAGGTTTACAGGAAATTTTTGAACGCCGATGTGAGATACGTCTGGAGAGTTGTTAAAGAGGTTCTGAAGCTTGGAATTCACGTCGAGATCGTGAATCTGCTCGTCACCAATGTGAGCGATTCGGAGGAGAGTATAAGAGAAGTCGTTGAAAATCATTTACGGTACGCGAACCCCGAAGTGCCACTACACTTCACCAGATACTTCCCCGCCTACCTTCTCAGAGGGAGACCAACCGAAGTCGAGAGGCTCGAACTCGCCGTGAGGATCGCGAAAGAAGAAGGAATAAGCTTCGTATACGTGGGCAACGTGCCAGGAAGGCACGAAAATACCCTATGCCCTGACTGCGGGGAATTGCTGGTAAAGAGATATGGATGCAGGGTTATCGAGAATCGGATCCGCAGGGGAAAATGCAGGAAATGCGGCAGAGAGATCTACGGGGTTTGGTAGCTAAGTCAAAATGCGCAGGCAGGTGTAAGCATCATGAAGTGGCATGAGAAGATAGAAAAGCTCGAATCAAGCCAGAGGAAGAAATTATTTCCACCAGACAAAGTTATAGGGATAATTGAGGGTATTGAAGGCATGAAGAAAAATATCGCGTTTGACATAGGCGCTGGAACAGGCTACCTGACCATTCCCCTTTCAAAAATTTTTAAAAAGGTATATGCGGTGGAGAAAAGCTACGAGATGGCCAAAAAACTTCAGCAAAGGCTTAAAGATGAGGGTGTGAGGAACGTTGGAATCATAGTCACTTCCGAGCCTCCGAAGATCGATTTTAAAATCGACCTCGTCGTTTTTTCCAACGTTCTCCACGAGATGGAGGATCCAATTGAATACCTCCGCTGGGCAAGAATGGCGGAATTTGTGCTCATTACGGAGTGGAAAAAAGTTCAGAGCGATTTCGGTCCACCAACAGAGAAGAGGATTTCGCTCGAAGAGATACTGGAAATCTGCAAGGGGTACGAGGTCTTGAAGATCTCGGAGCTTCCATTCCACTACGTCGCGCTCTTAAGGCGAAAAAATCGATTTTAGCAACCTATTTTAACCGAAGATGTGCCTTTCGCTGAGAGGTGTAGAGATGAAGACGATAGCCGAAAAGATCCTGAGTGAAAAATCTGGTAAAGATGCGTATGCGGGAGACATCGTGGTAGCCCAAATTGACCAGATAGCCCTTCAGGATGGTACAGCACCTTTGGCAATAAGACAGCTGAAGGAGATCGGAATATACAGGGCTGTAGAGAGAGCACATTTCTTCATCGATCATGCTGCTCCCTCACCGAGAAGAGAGCTCAGCAATGACCAGAAATTCATCTACGAGTTTGCAAAGCAGTTTGGAGCCGATTTTAATCCTCCAGGAGAGGGTATAATCCACCAGCTAATGGTCGAGAAGTTCGTTAAGCCGGGAATGCTTGCCGTTGGAGCCGACAGCCATACCTGTACATATGGTGCCTTAGGGGCTTTCGCAACAGGTATGGGTTCAACTGACATTGCAGTAGCAATGGCCCTTGGCAAGAATTGGTTCAGGATTCCAGAGAGCATAATGGTCGTTTACAGCGGGAGAATGCCGAGAGGCGTTTACGCCAAGGATCTGATGCTTTACCTCATAGGGAAAATCGGAGCAGATGGAGCCGACTACAGAGCCCTCGAATTCCACGGGGATTGTGTGGAAAACATGAGCATCGAGGAGAGATTGACGATCGCAAACATGGCTATCGAGTGCGGCGCAAAGGCCGGGCTTTTCGAGAGCGACGAAAAAACAAGACTGTTTCTGGCTGAAATGGGTCGGGAGAATGACTTTAGAGTCCTTAGGGCAGACAGTGAAGCGAATTACGAGAGCGAGATATATATAAACGCCGAAGAGGTGCCCCCTGTTGTCGCAAAGCCCCACTCGGTTGACGCAGTCGTTAGCGTGGAAGAGGTCGCAGGTACTCCAGTAAACCAGGTTTTCCTCGGCACATGCACAAACGGTCGCCTTTCAGACCTTGAAATCGCCTACAGGCTGATCAAAGGTAGGAGAGTAAAGGAGGGGGTTCGCCTCATCATTGCTCCTGCCAGCAGAAGGATACTCCTGAAGGCAATAGAAATGGGAATAATTTCAGCCTTAGTCGAAGCGGGAGCGATAATCCTTCCACCTGGCTGTGGAGCCTGTGTCGGAATTCATCAGGGAATTCCCGCCGATGGAGAGATCTGTATTTCAACCCAGAACAGAAACTTTAAGGGAAGGATGGGGAATCCTGAAGCTTTTATCTATCTCTCCTCTCCCGCAACCGCTGTTGCGAGCGCGATAAAGGGCGAGATCGCGGATCCGAGAGAGTTCATATGAAGATCACTAAGGAGCTTCTGAAGGAGATACTTGCAATCGCAAGGGATTCCTATCCGAATGAGTTCATAGCGTTGCTGTCGGGAAAAAAAGATTTGATTGAGGAGCTTATTTTTCTTCCCTTTATGGCAGGCGAGAGTTCTGCGATCATACATCTCGATATGCTCCCCCTCGGAATGAGGGTTCACGGAACTGTGCACAGCCACCCCTCGCCCTGCTGCGAACCGAGCGAGGAGGATTTCTTTCTGTTCACCCGATACGGTAAATACCACCTTATCGTATGCTATCCTTTCGGCCCGAAGGACTGGAAGTGCTACAACCACAGAGGTGAAGAGGTCGAATTGGAAGTGGTTTAGGAATCGTTTTAAAACCCGATATCCCTGCAATAATACATGGAGAGATTCAAAAAGTTGCTCGAACACTGGATCGAACACAATGAGGAGCACGTGGAAAAATACAGGGAGTGGTTGGAGAGGCTGAGAGACAACCCGGAGATCTTTTCTATGCTAAAGGATGCTGTAGAGAAATTCGAGGAGGGGACAAGGAAGCTGAAGGAAATTCACAAGAGGTTGTGAGATGAAGATTCATCCGATATGCCCTTCCTGCCTGCTGAACAGGGTTTACTATGAATCAAGGCTTGTGACCGATGACAGAGATCTCATCTCGAAGTGCGTGGAGGATGCGCTGAAAATTTTAAGCGAAGAATATCGCAGAAAGCCTGTAAACGCCCATCTGGCAACAAAAATCCACAGGAGGGTATACGAGATCCTAAGGTGCGAGGACCCCTATCTCGAGATGAAGAGGAGAGCGAACGAGAGCTCTTCAAAGGTCGTAGGGCTGGCAGAGAGTATCGTTAAAGAGTCTTCAGATCCATTGAGGACGGCTGTAAAGTGCGCAATAGTTGGGAATGAATTTGACTTTGGCGTCTTAGGGCACAGGATTGATGATGATTTCGAGCAGAATTTCAGAAAGAAGCTAAGCCAGAGGCTTGCAATAGACCACGTGGATCGAATACCAAAGCTTGCAAAAAACGTAGTTTACCTGACAGACAACGCGGGCGAAATTTATTTTGACAGAATTCTGATGAAGGAACTAAAAAAATTCTGCAAAAAGCTCACGGTCGTGGTCAGAGGAAAACCCATACTCAACGATGCCACGATCGAGGATGCAAGACTCGCGGGAATAGAAGATGTTGCCGACGAGGTTTTAACAAATGGAAAGGGGGCTATAGGGGTTATAGTTGAAGAGCTACCGGAAATTACGCTCAAAAGGCTGAAAGAGGCAGATCTTATCATAGCGAAAGGAATGGCAAACTACGAATGCCTTTCTGAGGCAGAATTTAGGCCGATAGCCTTCCTGCTGATGGCGAAATGCGAAGCAGTAGCTGAGGATCTAGGCGTTAAAAAGGGAGACATGGTCGCAAAGGTCTTAGAGTGAGCTAACAGGTGTAGTGCCTCCTCCATCTCAGAACTCCGTCGACCTTTACCTTCTCCTCGCTGTCAGCGCGGACTATGAGGTCGTAATGCCCTGAGACCTCCCAGACTTCCTCGCAGAGCGATCTCAGTTTCCTTATCACGTCTTCCCTTCTTGAACTGTCTATCCAGAGCTCGAAATACATACTCTTATTCGTACTCGATCGTCGCAGGTGGTTTGTCAGTTATGTCGTAGACTACCCTCGTTATCTCGGGCACCTCGGCCGTGATCCGTTGCGACAGTCTCCTCAGCCTTTCGTAGGGAATTTCAACAAACCTTCCAGTCATCGCATCCTCAGATGAAACTACCCTGACGACAAGAACGTAACCGTAAACCCTCTTTCCTTGCTTTACTCCTGTCGCCCTC
>CAZZIT010000204.1:0-2743 GCA_964654365.1 uncultured archaeon | reverse complement strand
AACTCTCTGTGCCTTTCCAATTGGATATGCGCCGAGTGTTGCTCGGCTTTTGGCTGCACGGATGAGCTTTTCAATTTCATCTTCGAATACGAAAGACGGATGACCGTAGGTCGCCTCCGTTATCAGAACCCTGCACTTTGGGAGTCTTCTCCAGTTCTTTACGTCGCCAGTTATCAGGACATCTGCGTCGCGTATGTAAAAAGCGGTTGCGCCATGGATGTGCTTAGTTGGAAAAGTTTCGATCTTCAAACCTCCCAAATCGAGGGTTTCTCCCACTCTAAAAGTCCTTCCTGCGAAACTTTTTCCAGTTACTGCTTCAAGGATTTTTGCCGTTTCAAGGCTCGCTACGGCATTTGGATTCTGGAGGTTTCTAACGCCATAGTGGTCGGAGTGTGCGTGGGTTATCAGGTTGAAACCCTCTCCAGGTTTTGTGTCTATGTGAAAGTCGACCCCTTTAAATCTCAGGGAAACGTGAGGGTATGAGTTTTTTCTGTAGAGCAGGAAACCATAGTTTTCCGCAATCTCAAGCGAATTCATGGCCAAAATTCAGCGGAATATTTATAACACTTGCTTTTCACCTTGCAGAGTGGAGCCCTTTGAGGCGGCGTTTCTTTTCATAACAGGGATAATCGCGGGAACTTTTGGTGGCCTTCTTGGGGTAGGTGGAGGATTGATAATGCTCCCCTCTCTAACCTTCATATTCGGATATCCCCTGAGCTTTGCAATAGGCATTTCGATAACAGCTGTGGTTTTCACCGCTATATCTGGCTCATTTGGACATCTAAGGCTTGGGAACGTTGATTTAAGTACAGCGAAGGTTGTATCAACTTTTGGCGCCCTTGGGGCGATCGTTGGCTCAGCACTTTTTTCCTTGTTAGCAGAAAAGGTGTTCATTCTGGAAATCCTGATGGGTTTCTTATTCCTCTACACGAGCCTTAAAATGGTCCGGGAGGGCCTTAAAAAGGAAGAGAGAGCCGAAGGGAAAAAGAGTATGATTTCAGGTTCCGGGATATCAAAGGCCTTTCTTGGATTTTCGGCTGGAATTTTGGCTGGTCTTCTTGGAATAGGCGGAGGTTTCATCCTCGTTCCCAGCTTTGTCTATATACTTGGCTTAGAAGTTAAAATCGCTGTCGGCACATCACTTGCCTCTTTTCTGAGCATGGCAATCATAAGTTCAGCCTTCAAGCTCTATCAGGGAGTTGTGGAGCTCATTGCAGCCCTGTTTCTTGGCTTTGGAACCGTATTGGGAGCCCAGTTGGGAGCAAAAATGATGGTAAAAATCCCATCCTGGGTTATCAAGACCATTTTCGGCTTTGTTTTTCTATATGTTTCTTTGAGATTTCTCTGGTCGGGTTTTTTAGCCCTAAAGTAGCTTCCAGAAATTCACCGTGGTAGGGAAATCCGGACCAAAGGCAAAAAATATTTTTAAATTCAAAACGAATTCAGATATGCGACGCCCCGCGGTGGCAGGACAATTCTATCCTTCAAGAAAGGAGGAGCTCGAAAAAATGCTCAGAAAGTTTTTAGAGCTAAAAAAGGATGGCAGAGTGATCGCCTGCATTTCCCCTCATGCTGGATACATTTACTCTGGAAAAACCGCTGGAAAAGTTCACTCCTTGCTTCCTGACGCGGAAACATTCGTAATCGTCTGCCCGAACCACACAGGTTATGGTCTGCCAGTAGCGGTTTCAACGCAAAGCTGGAAAACCCCGCTTGGCGAAGTTGAAAGCGACCTCGAGTTCATCAGAGCGATGCCGAAGAGGATCGTGGCCGAAGATGAGCTCGCGCACGTCGAAGAGCACAGTGCAGAAGTCCAGATTCCGTTCCTGCAGTTTGCTCACGAGAACTTCAGGATCGTCGTCATCTGCATGAGACTTCAGGACGAAGAGACTGCTAAAGAGGTGGCGGAGGAAATAATCGAGGCTGAAAAGAGAACTAAAAGAAGGATCGTGGTTATTGCATCCTCAGACATGCATCACTACTTAAGCGATGCGGAATGCAGGAAAAGAGATAGGGTGATAATTGACGCAATTCTATCGATGGATATCGCAAAGTACTACACGAAGATCTACGAGATGGACGCGAGCGTCTGCGGTTGTGGTCCGATTGCTGTTGCCATGAACTATGCAAAGCACAAGAATGCCAAAGCCGAGCTTGTAGATTACTCGACGAGTGGAGAAGTGGCGGATAAGAACTTTGTCGTTGGATATGCGGGAATCGTTTTCAGAGCTTAAGATCACAAGGGAATTGAATGCAGAAGGAGAGGCTCGAATTTTTGCTGAGATTGCATTCAGAAATCTGAGCTTTTTAGAGGAATTCTACTACTACGACGTCGTTGATTCAACGAACGAGAGGGCCAAAGAAAAGTGCAGGAAGTTCTGCCTTTTTTTTGCCGCTCGACAGATTGCGGGAAAGGGTAGACTCGGAAGAAGATGGTTCAGCGAAAGGGGTGGGCTTTACTTTTCCATCACTCTCCCCGTTTACGAGGCCGCGAAGTTGACGATGCTCTCAGCATTGGCTGTTGCCGAAGCTGTTCCAGGGGCAAGGATAAAGTGGCCAAACGATGTCCTTCTGAACGATCTGAAGTTTTCGGGAATCCTTGGAGAGATAGCAGGCGAAAAGGCGATCGTTGGCGTGGGGATAAATGTGGAAAACGAAATCCCGGAAGAGCTCAGAGGGTATGCAACCAATATAGTATTATTTTATAAATTAAGCCGATTGGAAGTATTTGAAAGATTTACCA
>CAZZIT010000203.1:0-4393 GCA_964654365.1 uncultured archaeon | reverse complement strand
TGAGCGGACTTGCAGCTCCATACGGCGAGAGCGCTCTCAATGGGATAAAATTCGCAATTGAAGACATAAACAAGGCGGGAGGAATCGTGATCGGAAACAAGTGGTATGAGTTGGACGTTATCGCAATGGATGACAAGTACTATCCTCCGCTTTCCGCGGCAAATGCTGTGAACATATCCAAAAATGGAACTCCCGTGATCTTCTGCCCGCACTCCGGTGGAATATTGGAGCTGCAGAAGATAAATGAAAAGGGAGAGAATAAGTTCATCGTCGCAGCTTACACATCCAGTCCCATAGTTTTAAAAACTGGAAACAAGATGACTCTTCTCATTCCACCAAACTTCGAAATTCTCCACATACCTACAATGGCCGACTACTTCCTTCTGAAGGGGATGAAGAAAGCTGCCTTGTTGCCAGGAACGCATGAGTATGCAAAGGAATGGGCAAAAGCCTTTAAGGAATACTGGACTCGTAAGGGCGGAGAAATAGTTGCAGAAGAGCCCATTAACTATTACACAGCAACAAATTACACAGCGAATGTATCGAAAGTGTTGGCTGCAAAGCCTGAAGTCATAATGATCGCAGGCCCTTCATTGCCTCTGGCTGGAGTCATTAAGACTGCAAGAGCCCTAGGCTACACAGGAGGCTTTATAGTTGCAGATCAGGCTAAGTTGGACGAGATCATGTACTATCTCGGCATAGAGTACGATTTCGCCAACAAAAAAGTTTTGAAAGGAGACATAAGCTTAGTGGACAAGAGCATTGGAACGACTTCTCCATGCATCTTGGCGGTGCTTCCCGAAGCTTCGGTTGATCCATACACCCCGTTCTACAAATACATGTGTGAAAGACTGCCACAAAGACTCGGAAATATTCCCTTAAATTGGGAGCACGTGCTAAACTACGAAACGACTATGCTGATAGCAAAGGCCATTGAGAAGGCTGGTTCCACAGATCCGGAGAAAATAATGGAAGCGATGGAGAAAAAGGTGTTCCCGGCTGATGGATATAGGGGAGTACCGAAGTACCTCCATGGGGCACTTCTACGAGTTGCACCATACGGAACCATCGGTGTCCTCGACATGCCCTCCTCGGATATAGTCTTTGACAATGGCGAATTGATCGTGATCTTGGGTATAACGCCGAAGTTCTGGGGACAGGAATACACTTACACGGACAGCGAAGGAAAGGTCGTCTGGGGCTGAAAATATTTTTAAATTTTTTATTTTTGAAGTTTTGCACCTTTACCCGAAATCATGAGGCTTTTGACTCAGGGGAAGTATTTAAAGTCTGAGGAATTTTTCAGGCGTCTTAAAATCGCAGCACTGTTCTTGGCAAGAGTCTGGCAACATTTAAATGGAGCCGCGATCAACCGACGGAAGCAGATGGAAGCGAAAATCTTATTAAACTGCCACACACTAAGGATTGCAAGCGCCGATGGTGTAGCCTGGTCTAACACAGGGGCTTGCCGAGCCCCTGCCCCGGGTTCAAATCCCGGTCGGCGCATGGTTTTTTTGGTTAATCGGATACTCTTAAGGCTGATTTTGGTACTTAAAGGCTTAAAAAACGTCAACGAGAGTTACCTGCTTGTTTTCCTGAATCAGCGACCGTATCTCATACTCTATAAGCTTCAGCCTTTGCCTCGTGTATTCGGTGACGTTGTACTGCTCACAAAGCCTCTTCGATAGCTCGAGATATTTGACTATGGAGCTGCTGTGAACTGTAAGCGTCAAATTTCCGCCACACTTTCTGCATTTTCCTGTCAGCGGCAGTCTTCGATACTTCTCATTGCAGTCAACGCATCGGAATTCCTGTCTCGAGAATGCCCTCAGATTTCCAATGATGTCTGGCAAGAAGTGGATCGTTATTATTCTCTCCGCCACATCGTGTTCGTCAACTGCAGAGATCTTCCTTGCAACCTCCATCTGCTTCTCAACCTTTTCCTCCATCGTCTTGAGCCTTTTGTAAGCGCTTTCCTTTACACCGAGAGTTATATCGGTATCGTGGGTGAAATTCAGCATGCAAAACCTTGTTTCGAGGCTTAGGCGATCCTTTACCTTTTCTATTAAATCCTCACACATCTTCGGATTCGCAAATTCAAGGGTAGCTTTGTAAAACTCCAAGGGATAATTTGCAACTATGTCCATGTTGTGGACTTCCTTATCCACCTCTCTCGGGTCCACTATCACTGTCAGCACCAGCGGGGCATCCATCTGTCCCCCGCGTTTCTCCGGCAAAAAATGCTTTGAAAAGTTCAGAAGGCCATCGAGAAGTAGCATCACGCAGTCCTCATCGCCATCGCAGTTCCTGCGCTTTGCAGCGTGGAAGTAGGGATGAGCATAACATCCGAGAATGTCTACGAATCCTATGATCCTTCCAAGAACTCCAGCAGAGGTATGCGGAGCTAAGGCGATCACGAGCTGTCCTATCAAATCCTCAGGTTTTTCAGCCTTGTAGAAGGGTTCCATCTTGTAGAATTTTACAAGAAGGTCATCGATAAACCTTGCCACTTGAACCAAGTACTCGGCGCAGTCCTTTGAGACCACGATATCCTGTGGCTTCAGCTCCAAGATCTGGTCTTCAGCCTTAAGATCCTTGCCCATGTAGTCCTTCGTGTATCCAAGCTCTCTGAGCTTTTCCACGCTCACACCGATTTCCTTCGGTTTGAAGTGAGTGAGCGGGAGATCTGTCATGTCGTATCTGATCGTCCCGTCTTTGAAGACGTAGACACCGTGTTTGGCCCTGAGAATCCCTTTCTCGATCCTTTCAGGAACCTTGTTCTTTGAAGTAAGCCCGATTACGCCCTTCACAGTCTCAAAATCGTCAGTTTCTCCAATATTCTGGATAGCCATTTCATATAGAGCCCTTATATCAACGGCACGCTTCATGTAACCTCTTGCCTCCCCTCCGCATCTCTTGCAGAGCTCCGATGTATCCTTAATCTTGCATTTCGGGCAGTAGTAAATCTGCTCCGTTTCTCCGCCGCACTCGCACTTAAGCCAGAATGTCTCCTTGCCGCAAAGCTTGCATCTTCTCAGTGCTATTTCAACCTCTATCATTCCCTTTGCAGAATTGTAGTCATTTCTGTGCTCAAGCGCACTCTTCACATCCCTCCTTTTTCCTCCCGCAAAGCTCACAGGAAATAGCAAATGCGGTGGAGGGCTCATTTTTCTTTCCTTGGACTTTTCAGGTCTGCCCATCCTTGCTCCAATTCTCGTGAGGGCCTTTGGCCTTACGGTTATACCGGAAACGTTCTTTATCACATCCAAAATGCTTTTTCCCTTAACTTCTCCGATTTTTCTGAGTTTGAAGTCGAGTCCGAGGCATCTGACGAGCACCTTCCACTTCTCGATCACGATTCCATCCCTGACCTTGTGCTCCACGAGGAGGTTCTCGAGGATCTCCTTTACCCTTCCATCGAAGGGTATGAGTAGACAGCTCTTTTTCTGACCCTCTATCTTTCCCTTGGCACTGATGTAGTCGCGAAGGTAGCAGAAGTCCTCGATGCTTATGTCGTGCCATAAATACGTGAAGTCAGGATGCAATGGCACTCCAAGCTCGTCTGATAGCTTGAGTGCTGTCTCCTCGTCGATATGCGTGTCCTTTATTCCGGTTTCCAGACCCCACCACTCTCTGGTGTAAGAAGCTGGCATCAGCGGGTGGTTGTTCTCCAGAAAGTCCCCGTAGTTTATCAGGATCTCTCCCAGATCGAGGACCTTCTCAACGTCGTTCTTCAGCTCGAAAGCCTCCTTAACGCTGTTAATTCTCACAACATCTCCATTCTTCAGTCTCACAGTCGGCCCCTCGATTGTTGTTACAGGGACTACGCTTCCAGCCTTTCCGGGCCTCTCAATTTTCAGCTGGGTTCCTACGGCGATAAAATCGATCAGGGCCATCGTCGCTGGGTTTATCCCGACGGTTGCGAGCCCAGAATTTCTGGCTCTTCCATACCTCAGCCTGAAGCCTCCTTTTTTTGATGGATGGCAAAGCACCGGCCTTCCTGCGACAAGATCTGAGAGATATTTGCTTTTTGGTTTCACATCTACCTCTTCCTCGGAGTCCTTTTTTATCAGCCTGTCAAGCCATTCCCAGCCCTCTATTTTCAGCGAGTCTACCATCTTCTTCAGCTTCGGAGCCTTCAATGCTATCCCTTCGGCAATTATAAGCGCCATTCCTCCCCTCACTCTGTTCGTCTCAACCCTAGGCAGATTTCTGTAACCCGAAACCTCGGCCTCCTCCGTTGGTTCTCCGTCAATGCAAACTGGACAGTTTGAAACGATCAGCCTTATTTCTTCGTCTGTTGGCAAATACTGCAGGTTTGCAACCCTTTTGTATAGCTGTATCTCCTCGCAGTACCTGAGAATCTCCTCCTCCGTCGGGAGGTACTTCCCCA
>CAZZIT010000202.1:0-1505 GCA_964654365.1 uncultured archaeon | reverse complement strand
AAAAATTTTATTAAAAAACGTTCCTGAAAATATCCGCCACTTCTTCCCTGCTGAGGAGCTTAGGGGTGAATCGAAAGCTTAGATCCTTCATTGCCGATTCAATGAGGACTTCGAGCTTTCCAGATGGATCCTCTACTGTTTCGATGACTTTGGAAGGCAAAGAGAGATTCTCAATGAGTTCTTCTATTCTTTTGACAAAATGCGAGGGTTTTGAAAATCCTAGCTTTTCAGCGAGCTCTTCAAGCCTTTGCTCAGGAATATAAGCTCTAAGGACCTTTGGCAAAAATATGGCTATGGTCATGCTGTGATCCAGTCCGAAAACTGCTCCGAAGGAATGAGCGAGAGCGTGAACTGCTCCAAGCTGCGAGTTGTTTATCGCTATACCCGCCATTGTTGCAGCTAGATGCATCTTCGCCCTTGCAGCTGTATCGCCGTCATAGGACTTCTCAATGTTTTCCAGAATCAATTGAACGGCTCTCAATGCAAAAAGGTCCGAAAAATCGTTGTGAAGCTTTGTTAGAAATGCCTCAATTCCGTGAGCCAGCGCATCCACTCCAGTAGTTGCAACAAGTCTTCTGGGCATCTTCTCCACAAGCCTGTAGTCAAGGATGGTCATGTCGGGTATGAACTCCACGTTGATTGCCGAGATCTTCGAGTTTCCGTGCTTGAGCATCACGGCTAAAGTGCAATCTGCACCACTACCGCTCGTTGTAGGCACTGCAACGAGCTTTGCCTTCTTTCTGAAGCCCATAGCCCTCAGGTTAAGCTTAGCCCTCACCTCCCTCGGATCGATGTTAACCTCCATCGCTACACGCGCAAATTTCGCAAGATCGATAACGCTACCACCTCCAATTGCAACGATTAACTCTGGATCGACTTTTCTGGCAAATTCGGAGCATTTAAAAGCCATGGTAGTGTCTGGCTCGCCTTCGACGCCGTCATAAACTTCCACCCTCTCCGCTTTTAGGTTCTGGATCACGAATTCCGGAAATTCAAGCTTACTGAGGTTTTTGTCCGTGATGACAAGGGCCCTTGAGCATTCTTCGCCCTTCAGAGTTTCGAGGGCTCTTTCACCGTATTCAATCCTCGGTGCTGCGAACATGAGCAAATTTGATTTCATTGAAGATAAGCATTTTCAAACATTTTCAAATCGGCGAGTTCGCCATTAACGAAAGTGATATATTCTTCCTTGGACGCTGAAATACGGTGGTGGTATGGGATACATGGGAAAAATTTTGAATGTGAACTTGAGCGAGGGCAGCATTAAAGAAACAAAAACAGACATGGAAATAACCAAAAAGTATCTGGGAGGGAAGGGATACGCTCTGAGACTTCTTTACGATTATCTCACGGAATACGAAAGTCTCGGAATCTCTGCAAGGGATATAGACCCATTCGGAGAGGAAAACGTGCTAATATTCGCAACTGGTCCTGCTACAGGCATTGCAGGCTTTCCTGAATCAGGAAGATATCATGTGATGGCCCTGAGAAGCCCTCTGACTGGA
>CAZZIT010000201.1:0-3435 GCA_964654365.1 uncultured archaeon | reverse complement strand
CCCTCGTAGATCAGGTCCACGATCAACTTCAGTTCGTGTAGAACCTCGAAGTAAGCGACTTCTGGCTGGTATCCAGCTTCCACGAGCACCTCGAATGAGCTTTTTATCATCTCAGCAACGCCACCGCATAGATCGACCTGTTCTCCGAAGAGATCGGTTTCCGTTTCCTCCCTGAAAGTCGTCTCTATAACTCCAACCCTTGTTGCTCCGATTCCTTTGGCGTAGGCCAAGGCCAACTGCAACGCGTTTCCGCTTGCGTTCTGGTACACAGCTACAAGAGCAGGCACCCCTTTACCCTCCAAGAACATTCTCCTCACGAGCGGTCCCGGGCCTTTTGGAGCGACCATTATCACGTCCACGTTTTTAGGAGGAACGATTTGATTGTAGTGTATGTTGAATCCGTGAGCGAACAAGATCGCCGAACCCTCTCTCAGCTTCCCCTGCACGAACCTGCGATAAACATCAGGCTGAACCATGTCCGGAATGAGCATAGCGATCAGGTCACCGTCAATGTCCTCTAGGCTGACAGCTTTAATTCCGTCTACTTCCGCTCTCTTCCAGCTTTCCTTGTCCCATTCCGGCAAAGCTACGACAACATTGAGCCCGCTATCCCTTAAATTTAGTGCATGGGCATGCCCCTGACTTCCATAGCCCACTATGCAGATCTTTTTACCCTTCAAGGGCTCAAGACTTGCATCCCCATCGCCGTAAATTCGTGCCATGTTCTCACCATCGCTGAAGCTACGCGAGGTCTCATAATTTTTTTGCTACGATTCGAATTTCCTGAAAAGTCTTCCCGCACTCCACCTCCAACCCCTTCGCCTTCAGCTTTTCTGCAATCTCTTCACAGCTTTTGAATGCATTCCAGGTCTTTTCAAGATGTTCGGCGTAGTCTTTGCCAATGATTTTTTCTAAAATCAATTTTGAAGCGCTCTTGATGGTTTTTGGCGCATCTCTGTTCAGGTCAACGACGTAGATGATTCCGTTTCTTTTCAGCACTCTCTTCGCCTCCTCCAATGCTAAATCGACTTCGAGCTCGTGAAGGGAAAAAATGAAGGTTACGATATCGAAGATTTCATCCTTGAAGGGCAGAAATGAAGCCCCACATCTGACCCCCCGGGAGAGCTTGCACATTTCTAAGGAAGCATCAAGGCAGATAATTTCAGAATCCGGAAACAGTATTCCGAGTTCTTCTGCAAAAATGCCTGGGCCTGAGCCAATGTCGAGGATGTAATCTGCATGGCAGACTCTTCTCTTAACATCGAGTCCAGTGAGGTAGTAGAACCACCGATGGTCAAGGCTCCAGCTACGATAGCGCTTTGAAATTTCATCCCACATACTTGATCGTTTCATTCGACAAAGATAATCCTTTCTTTCAAAATTCCACTTCAAATCCCCAGCGACTTCATTATGTCTCCATAGTAGAGCTCCAAGATCAGAACGATTATAGGGTGCTGAATCAGGTAGACTGCTAAGGAGTGCCTTCCAAGAAAGCTTATCGGATTTTCTCTGTAAAAAGAGCTTTTTCTCGGATAGTAGTGTCCGAAGAACATTCCAATCAAAAATATGCCAAACCAGGGAATCATTGGATAGTAGTCGAGCGTTCTGAAACCGTATGGCATTATCCCCAGCCACAGCAGATATGGTTCCTCAGTTCGCAGCTCTGATACCTTGAAATTCGAGAAAATCAAAAGTATGCCTGTAAAAAGGCACAAAAATGGTTTTCCTATGAAGAGAATGCCAAATACAGACGCTATGGTGAAAAAGTGGATGATCCCAAAAAACACAGCCCTCTCGGAATCGAAGATTAGAGTGGCAAGGGTTATTGCTGTGGCAACGACCGCAAGCCTTAAAATTCTCCTTGAAACAGCTTTTGCGTTCTTGTAGGCGATGCTGAAGGTTAGGCCAGATATGAAAATGAACATCCCTCCTATGAAGCGGGGAAAGACGTACCAGAAAAACCCTTCGAGGGATATCTTGTTGAAGTAGTATGCGTCAAAAAATAGGTGGAACACGAGCATCAGAATTACTGCTGCCCCTCTCGCGAAGTCGATCTCCCAGAACCTCATCTGAAGTATCTCAGGTCTTCGTCGCTCTTCCACTGCTGTACAGCGAGTTCCTGCATCTCCTTTATCTGCGCAATTATCTTTTCCATCTCCTTTGCTCTCTTCTCCAAAGCCTCAAAAGACACCTTGAGCCCAAGAATCTTCGATAAAATCTCCAATACAGCCTTTGCGCTCTTTGGATCGACCATGTATCCTGAAGTGACACCCATGAGGCAGACTGCTTCAATTTTCTCAAGTCCTGCTACTCCCAACAAAAGGCCAGCAGCGCCAATTATCCCTCCTCCAGGCTCTCCGGGCTCGAATTTAACGCCAAATTTGCTCATTTCCTCAACCAGTTCTCTCGAGTTTGTCGCTCCTACGACGTAAGGCTCCTCCACGAGCCTGCCCAGACCGTAGCCGCCGAGAGTGTATATTCTCTTCACATTGAACCTCTTGGCAACCTCCATGTAGGCATTTACCAGCTCGAAATGCCCTTCGTTGCTTATGCTCTGGAAATCGCCTACAAGGATCAGGAGATCCGGCGAGCTGTCGTTCGATTTCCAAGCGTAGACCTCGTTTCTCGGAATCCTTACCGTTCCATCGTCGAGAACCATTACCTGAGGTGGAAAGTGGTGCGAGTAAATTTCTACCACCTTCTCCGCCCCGAGCTCGTTGACCAGATGATCTGCGACGAGCTTTCCCACGTGTCCGATTCCTGGCAGACCCTCTATGAATACCGGGTCCTTCAAGCCGCAGCGCTCGGGATCTTTCAGATACCTGACATCCACCCTCTTTATCATTCTGCTCACCCTCTCAAAAAGAACCCCTTTTCCTTCCTTAACATCCTCCTATACTTTCCGTATGGGTCTTCTGGGGAGAACCGTGGTGGAATCGGCATCCTCGTCTCTCCCCCACATTTCGGGCACCTCTCATTCAAAGTGTAAGTGCCACATTTCGCACACTTTCTCATCAGCGTCTTCATGCAACCTCCCTGACAAACTTTGCCTCTCCACCGAGCTTTTTAGTCGCTTTTAGAACA
Source organism: uncultured archaeon (assembly GCA_964654365.1). Classification (GTDB taxonomy): domain Archaea; phylum Halobacteriota; class Archaeoglobi; order Archaeoglobales; family Archaeoglobaceae; genus WYZ-LMO2. The sequence continues at coordinate 351 of CAZZIT010000201.1, read as the reverse complement.
TTATCCACAACGCTCTTCAGAACGCTCTCGGCAACTTTGTAGTCCTCAGCCTCGACAACGATCCGATACTTAGGTGCACCGATGTATGATATCTCCACCTTCGCATCGTCTGGAGACTTTATTCCAGAGAAGACCTTTCTGATCCTCTCAACCCCATCGGGCTGAAAGAACCTGACCTCGAAGATTCCCCGAACCTTCACCTTCTTTGGTTTTATGTTTTCGCGTGCGATCTCAGCCATCGCCTTCGCAAATTCCTCTCCTACAAGGCCGACAAGAACCTCGTAACCCTCGTAAGCCACCTCTTCAAAGGCTGAATAAATGGATTCGTACTCCTTCAGCAGTTTTCTGCCG
>CAZZIT010000200.1:0-2326 GCA_964654365.1 uncultured archaeon | reverse complement strand
CTCCTTCCACTCCGTTCTTACCACCACTCTGTCTCCCTGGGCTAAAACTAAGTCGGGAGAAGGAGCCAAACATTTCCCGTTCCTGATTATTACCCATATTGCGGTATTCTTTGGAAGTTGCAGTTCTGCAAGCCTTTTATCTTTGATCTTCTGATTGTTAACTTCGAGCTCCATCACCACTGCTCCAGAGATGTCTGCGAGCGTTCTCACCTCTACCCTGTCCATCATCAGCAGTTTCTGAACCTCCATTATCGTCATTCTCTTTGGATTCAATGCGTGGTCGATGCCGACACTTTCGAAGATCCTTGCATACTCTTCGTGCTCGACCTTAACTATTGCCCTTTCTGCCCCCAAATTCTTTGAGAGCAGAGAAACGAGCAGGTTCCTTTCATCGCTGTCAGTCAGCGCAACGACCGCATTTGACTTCCCTATTTCTTCCTTGTTGAGGAATTCGAGATCTAAAAAGTCTCCACATACTATTCTTATACCTCTGAGCGTCTCGCTCAGCTCTTCACAGGCTTTCTTGCTCGCTCCCACGACCTTCACACTGACCCTGCTTTTGTAAAGGGCCTCGGCAACGTAGGAACTTATTTCATTTGTCCCGAAGACAGTCACTCTTTTCACTATTTGTTCTCCGAACAGGTCTCGGATCTTTTCGATTTCATCCCTTTTTCCGACCATTATAACCTTATCCCCTGCCCTCAGATTCTCCTCTCCCGGAAGGATCACGTCTCCATTTCTTTGAATAGAGGCCAAAACGACGTCAGGGGGCAGGTTGAGGTCCTTGTAGCTTTTTCCAATTACGGGCGAGTTTTCAGAAATCTGGAACTCTATTACATCCATTTCCCCTCCACTTAGGGTTATGACCTCTTCGGCGAATGGAATGCCCACAAGCTCTACTATTTCGTGAGCAAGAACCAGAGGTGGGCAGACGACAAGGTCGAAGCCAAGGGGAGAATACCTCATAACAGGTTTATCAGCATAATCTAAATTTTCAACTCTAACAAGCGTTTTTTTGACTCCAAGCTTTTTTGCGGTTAGGGCCGAGAGAATGTTCACTTCATCATTTCCGGTTACTCCCAGGAATATGTCCGCCTTATCCACCTTTGCCTCATTCAGAACCTTAAAGCTCGCGGCGTTTCCTCTTATCGCAATCACATCGAGTTCGTTTAAACGATCAACTTTTTCCTTATCTTTTTCAATTACATAAACATCATTTTTACCTGAAAGTGATTTAGCTAACTCGAAGCCCACTTCTCCCGCTCCAGCAATTACTATACGCATAGTTTCAAGTCCATCAATTCTTATTTATCTTTTACTCAGGCCGAGAACGAAAAGTGAGAGTTCGAACATTATAAAAAATGATAATAATAGCACGATCATCGTTAAACCCCCAAGGTCTGCGGAGGAGTTGAATATGAGGGCGATTAGAACGAGGTAAATAGGGAGCCTCAGAGCTCTCATTGTTTCGTAGCCCACGATCCTGAACTTATCGAGCAGAAAAATAGCCAGAGGTATCTGAAGAAGGAATCCAAGAGAAAGTGAAAGTTTTAGTGCATTCATTACCGTTCTTTCGGCCGAATAAAACGGATTTCCTGAGGGGAGGCTGAAGAGAAATGGAACTAAAAACTTGTAGGAAGCGTATGAGCCCGCAAGAAGTAGGAGATAACTTGGAATGATTGCAAACTTCAGAAATCTTCTTTCCGGCTCGTAAAGCCCTGGTTTTGCAAACAGATACAGCTCGAGCACAGCATATGGATAAAGAAAGATCAGAGAGAGTATTAGGGAAAAAACGAGGCGCAGCAGGATCCACTCCAGTGGTGAGTAGACGAACATTTCTTCATTCACAACTTCTTTCCAAAAACGCTGGATCAAATCGGGGGAGAAGTAAAAGAGCAGGGGCAGGAGGAAAAGAAGAAGAATTACAACTCTCGTCACCCTTGCCCTAAGTTCGGCTATGTGTTCCACGATTCCCTGATCTCTGTCCTGCACAGAAGAAGTTTGCCACAGATATTAAAAACTCGTCGAATCCAAAATTTTAAAAAAGGTTTGGCTAACTGCGCACTCCGAGAATCGACTTCGGAGATCTCTTAATTCTCCTCCTCTTCTTTCCGTCCGAAGTATACTTTTGATTCGGTCCAGGTTTTTTGTAGTTCTGCCACTTTGTCGGCACAAGCCTGTACTCGTTGCTGTTCCTTTTCCTTATCTTTACCCATGTTGTCGTTCCTGTCTTGCCCATGAATTGTGCTCTAATCTCAACTTAAAAACTTTGCCTTTGAGTCAAGTGACGTCTCCACATTAAAGTTTGCATCTTGCTACCTCTGCT
>CAZZIT010000199.1:0-2038 GCA_964654365.1 uncultured archaeon | reverse complement strand
AGGATGCTCATCGGAGTGAGCCTTGGCCCGGGAGATCCAGAGCTGCTTACGCTGAAGGCAATAAGGGTTATAAAAGAAGCAGATGAGGTTATAGTGCCTGGAGAGAATGCGGAGAAGCTTGTTAGGCTATACAGGGAGCCGAGATTTGTCGAATTTCCGATGGGAAAGGGGAACGAGGTTGCGAAGAGACTTGCGGATGAGATAGCTGAAAGGTGCAGAGAAGAGAATATCGCATTTTGCTGCCTCGGCGATGCGGTGCTCTACTCCACCTTCTCCCTTCTTGTCGAAGAGGTTCTCAAAATAACCCCTGACGTAGAAATAGAGATTGTACCGGGAGTAAGCGTCGTTTTCTCGGCCCTTGCGATCACGAAGACTTTCGTCAGGAAATCCCTTCTGATCACTGTGGATTTCGAACCAGAGGTCGTGGCGGTGCTCAAGGCAAAGAGGAGCGGAGAAATAGCAGAGAGGCTCATGAGCATGGGCTTTAGGGATATTAAGTTCATTGAGAGACTTCACATGGAAGGGCAGAAGATAAGCAATCATATTCCAAAAGAGGCCGATTACTTCTCGCTGATTCTTGGGGTGAGGAGATGAAAGTTTACTTCGTCGGCTTCGGCCCCGGGGATCCCGAGCTGCTCACGATAAGGGGGCACAAAATTCTCAAGGAGGCTGACGTCATAATATATCCCGGCTCTATAATCCCGGAGGAGAGTCTATCGGAGTTCAAAGCCCACAAGATCAACAGCCACGGAATGAAGCTTGAGGAGATCGTTGAAACGATCGAGAGATTCCTGAAGGATGGAAAGAAAGTGGTGAGGGTTCAGAGCGGAGATCCGAGCATATACGGGGCAATAATGGAGCAGATTGAAGAGCTGGAAAGGAGAGGTATCGAGTGCGAGGTCGTTCCCGGAGTTAGCAGCGTTTTCGCAGCCTCTGCAAGATTAAAGGCTGAACTGGCAACCTCTGACACTCCAACGCTGATAATAACCCGTGCAGCTGGAAAAACGCTAGAGAGAGACGAGATTGAGAAGCTCGCAGAAACAAATTCGACCTTGGTCTTCCTTTTGAGCTCCGCGAAGATCGGGGAGATATCGGAAAGAATTCTGAGGATCAGGGGTGACGAGCCTTCGGCCGTCGCCTACAGGGTTTCTCAGAGGGGAGAGAAAATCGTTGAAGGCAAACTTTCCGAAATAGCGGAAAAGTGTGCAGGAATTGAAAGAATGGCGGTATTTATAGTTGGAAAGGCTTTAAAGAGGGCAAGGAGGTCGAGACTATACGCTTAGCAGTTGTTTGCTTCGAGAAGGATGTTGAAAGAATAAAGAAGATTGCTAAATTCCTTAATGCAGACCTTTTCGTTTACGGGAAAGAACCGAAAGACTACGATGTATTCGTCTACCGAGCATCGGCGGGAATAGTGGTGAGAAGACTTTGCGAATCGCTCAAAAGTAAGTTCGAGGACCCCGCCGTCGTTGTTCTGGATCCAACGCTGAGCTATGCAATTCCACTGCTTGGAGGGCATGAGGGGGCTAACGAGGTTGCAAAAAGGCTCGAAGAAATAGGCTTAAAGGCTGTGATCACGACTTCCGCCGAATTCGAGGATGGCTACTCAATCGGAGTGGGCTTCAGGAGAAATTCAGATTCGGCCGATATCGTAAAAGCAGTGAGAGCAGTGATGAACGAGCTGGGGATATCAGAGAGGGATGTGAAGATCATTGCCACAGCTCTTATAAAGAAAAGGAGTCAGGCCTTCAAAGAGGCTGTTAAGGCTCTCGGAATTCCGGCGGGATTCGTATCGGAAGTTGCAATAAATTCCATGAATGTCAGAAGCAGTTCCGCCCTTAAGATAGGCCTTAAAAGCGTTGCTGAAGCTTGTGCCCTCTATTACTCAAAATATAAAGAGCTGGTAATGCCTAAAAAGGTTTTTGGGGGTGTTACAGTTGCGGTCGCAAGGTAAGCTTTATGTTGTCGGAATCGGGCCTGGAAGTAAAGATTTGCTAACCCTGAAGGCATACGAGGTTCTAAGGAGTGCAGATGTAGT
>CAZZIT010000198.1:0-2948 GCA_964654365.1 uncultured archaeon | reverse complement strand
GAATTGAGAGCATAGAGGAGATAGGAGAGGGAAGAATCATAGCAGGGGATGGAGCAATCTATTTTGACGTCGTATTCAATGCTATATGCTTCAAGCCCATCCTTCAGGAGGTTGTTGAGGGAGAGGTCGTCGAAGTCGTCGAATTTGGATGCTTTGTATCCATAGGGCCCTTCGACGCCCTTCTGCACACGAGCCAGATCACGGACGATTACATGGTGTTTGACGAGAAGAACAAAAGACTTGTGGGCAGGGAGACGAAGAAGGCCATAACCGAGGGAGATCTGGTAAGGGCGAGGATAGTTTCGCTGAGCCTCAAGGAGAGAGAACCTGAGAAGAGCAGAATAGGTCTTACGATGCGCCAACCCTGGCTTGGTGCCATGAAGTGGATTGAAGAGGAAATTGCTAAGTCGAGAGGTGAAAAGGTTGGCTGAGCTCGCATGCAGAAACTGCAAGTACATAAATGTCGAGGCTGTGATCTGCAGGAACTGCGGATCGTCGGATCTCACGAAGGAGTGGTACGGCTACATCATAATCCTCGATCCCGAGAAGAGCGAGATAGCAAAGATGATCGGAATAAAGAACCCAGGAAAATACGCCTTGAGGGTAGAGTAATGCTCAGACTGCCAGATAAGCTCAGAGCAGAACTATCAAAGCCACATGGTAGACTTTACAGGGATGGAGAGAGGGTGCTGGAAAAAGTCTCGGAGTTAAGGGATGCGAAGCTTCTTGCAGTTGTTGGCGATTTTGTAGCTCACTGCGCTTTCAGGCTCGGAATTTTACCGCACATCGTCATAATAGACGGAAAAACGCTCAGAGAAAAGAGTCTGGAGCTCGAGATCCCAGAGGAGTATGAGAGGGTCGAGGTTGAGAATCCCCCAGCAGTGATCACGTCGAAGCTTGTTTTGGAGATAGAAAGAGCAGTTAAAAGGGCTGAATCCGGAGGGAAGAGCCTGATATTCGTAATAGGTGAGGAAGACTTGGCAGTTATGCCTCTCAGCATCTTCATGCCTGAGGGTTCTCTGATCCTTTACGGTCAGCCGGGGGAAGGGGTTGTGGCTTTAATGATAGATCGGGAAAAAAAGCTTCTAATACTCAAACTTCTTAAACAGATGGAAGTAGTTGAGGAAAGCGAAGAGCTTAGGAAGTTGGGGGTGGTCTGATTGGAGATCAGGGTTGAGTCCGAGAGATACAACCCGCTGCTGAAGAGAAGAGAGCTTCACTTGAGGGTGAGCTTCAACGGCAAAACACCTTCGAGAGCGGAGATAAGGGAAAAGGTTGCAGGTATCATGAATGCCGAGCAGAACAGGCTGGTCATAGATTACGTAAAAAACGAGTTTGGAAAGAGGGAAGCTAAGATTTATGCTAAGATCTACGATTCCGCCGAAGCCATGAAGGCAATCGAGGAGAAGCACATTCTTGAGAGGAACTTTCCCGAAATGAAGGCTGAAAAGAAGGAGGGATGAAATGCCCGAGGTTGTGAGCAGGTTCTACGAGATAAAGGGAGAGAAGGTAGTGAGAAAGAGGAAGTTCTGTCCTCGATGCGGTGAAGGGGTTTTCTTGGCAGAGCACAAGGACCGGCTCACCTGCGGAAAGTGTGGATATACGGAGTTCAGGAAGAAATGAATGTCCTCGGAATCGAGGGCACAGCCTGGAATCTGAGCGTGGCGATTGTAAATGAAGAGAACGTAATCGCTCTTGTAAGCGATCCCTACCTCCCGAAGGAAGGGGGAATTCATCCGAGAGAGGCATCTCAGCACCACGCTGAGATGTTGCCTTCTCTTTTGAAGACAATTTTCGATAGATTTCCCAAAGAAAGAATAGACGCGGTAGCCTTTTCCCAGGGTCCGGGCTTGGGTCCGTGCTTGAGGGTCGTTGGAACGGCTGCAAGGCTTTTGGCGCTCAGGTTGAAAAAGCCTCTGATCGGGGTGAACCACTGCCTCGCCCACGTCGAGGTGGGCCGCTGGAAAACTGAGGCGAAGAACCCGGTTGCGCTATACGTTAGCGGCGGAAACAGCCAGATAATTGCGAGACGCGGAAACCGCTATAGAGTTTTTGGAGAAACTCTCGACGTAGGCATCGGAAATGCCATCGATAAGCTTGCGAGGAGCTTCGGGCTTTCGCATCCCGGAGGGCCCAAGATCGAGAAGCTCGCAGAAAGGGGCCAGAAATACCATCCACTACCATATGTTGTCAAGGGCATGGACTTCTCTTTCAGCGGTATGGTAACCGCGGCGCAAAGGCTCAAAGGAAAGGCGAGAATTGAGGACATAGCCTTCAGCTTTCAGGAGACTGCTTTTGCCATGCTCACAGAGGTGACAGAGAGGGCTCTCGCCTACTTGGGCTACGATGAAGTGCTCCTCGTCGGAGGAGTTGGAGTCAACAAAAGGCTTCAGAGGATGCTCGGCATCATGTGCGACGATCGCGGTGCGAGGCTTTACGCTCCACCAGCGGAGTTAATGGGAGACAATGGCGCAATGATAGCATACACGGGTCTGCTGATGCTAAAACACGGATACAGCACACCCTTAGAGGAGTCATTCGTAAGGCCAAACTTCAGGATAGAGGAAGTCGAGATAAGATGGTAAAATGCTCAGAGCTGAGCTGCACGTTCACTCTAACTTCAGCGACGGAAGGGACAGTGTTGAGAAAATTTTGAGGGCGGCGGTGGAGAAGAGAATAGACGTTCTCTCCATTACGGACCACGACGCGCTCGACGGCTCGCTCAGCGCAATGGAGATCGTTGCAGCCGAAAAGCTTCCGGTAATCGTAATCCCGGGAATGGAGATCTCCACGAGAAGCGGCCATCTTCTCGCATTCGGGATCTCAAAAAGAGTTGAGAAGGAAACTGGAATGGCGGAGTCTTGCGAAGCCGTAAGGGCTCTCGGAGGCATAGCTGTCCTCGCGCATCCCTTCGACTTCCTCAGAAAGGGATCTGTGAGAAAGAGGGA
>CAZZIT010000197.1:0-9611 GCA_964654365.1 uncultured archaeon | reverse complement strand
AACTGCACCGAGATTGCAGTCTTCAAAGAGGAGAACTGCAAATTCGCAATAAAAAAGGGCAGAATCCTCGTTTGCGTTCGTGGAAAACTGGTTTCGATGAAGGAGCTTGCTGAGATCTCGGAGGTCATTCATATGGCATTGAGGGGTGTTGCAGAATGATCCTATTTTTAATTGCGGTTATTTCGGCCCTCACGGTTCCTCAGGGGAGTAGCTTCAATCTTAGTCTTTCCGAGCAGGCTTATGTGGTCTTAGATCCGTGCATGTTCTTTGAAAAAGACTTAAAAAGCTCCGGAAACTACTCTGAAGGGGATTACGTCGTAGTTGTAAGCTATGGCTGTGAAGCAGGCAAAAAGGAGATCCTTCTGCGGTATTCGAGGGGTCTGGAAATGATTCTAATTGAGGTCGAAAAGGCTGAAAAGGTTGAGGAGAAAGTGTTGGAGCTTCATAAGGAGGTTTTATCGCTTAGGAAGGAAAACGAAGAGCTTAAAATTAGAAGAGACTACCTTCAGAGCCTCGTATCTGTCTTGAATGACATTAACGTTCAGCTCTACGATAAACAGAAGGAGCTGGCAGAAAAGAACACCATTTTAGCCTCAGAACTGGATAAATCGAAATCGGATCTCGAAAACTGCACCAAAAACGTAACTAGCTTGGAAAACAGGCTTGGAAAGTTACAGACAGCGCTCGACTCGGCAAAAATAGAAATCGATCGCTGCAACTCGGGGCTGGAGTCCCTGAGCAGTATTCTGCAGAGCTCCTCATCATATCTGGAGATCTTCAAAAATCTGGCAATAGCAGCACTGGCCTTCATCGTTGGAGTATTCCTTGCGATGCTGAGGAGGTACTGATGGAGGTCTTCATCCTCGGACATGCTGGAAGTGGAAAGAGCACGCTCGTTAAGGCATTCTCCCAATTTTTGGGCTCTATTGGATATGACGTGAAGTGCGTAAACCTTGATCCAGCAAGTGATCCCATTTACAAGGCTGAAGTTGACGTAAGGGATTACGTCAAGGCTGAAGAAGTCATGCGGAGGTTCGTTCTCGGAATAAACGGGGCGATGCTGAGAGCTGTAGACCTCATGCTCGAGTTCAGCGATCGCCTAAAAGTGGAAGGTGAATTCGTTTTATACGACACCCCGGGTCAGATGGAGGTGTTTATTTACTCGGAAAGTGGACTGGCGCTTGTTGAAAGGCTAAAGGGGTCCCAAACGTGCGGTCTCTTCTTAATCGATTCTGCAATGGCTAGAACTCCTGAAAATCTCGCCTCCGCAATCCTGCAGAACGTCGTCGTAATGCTTCGTCTCGGGATTCCAACGCTTACGGTGCTCACGAAGTCCGACCTATGGGATATAAACATCGGGGAACTGCTACGAAAAATCAATTTCGGGGAAGGCGTCCTTTCGGAAATAATGGAGAATCTGGCTCCCCTGTTCGAGTACACAACCTTGCACTATCGAACGATCAAGGTCTCAAGCGTTAAAAAATCGGGATTTCAGGAGCTGTTATCTGCTTTGAGAGAACTCTTCTGTGCCTGTGGTGACCTCAGTTAATCTTCGGGGATCTCGATCTTGCCTTCTTCGATTTCTTTAAGCACTTCCTTTGGATTTTTGCCCTCTACAGTGATTCCCATCGATACGCATGTCCCGAGTGCTTCTTTGACTACTCCTTTCAGCGAGTAGGAGAGAGAGCTACCCCTCTTTATCCTTGCTATCTTTATCAGCTGCTCAAGCTTTAAGTTGCCGGCAAAATCCTTTCCCGGATTTGAAGAGCCTTTTTCAAGCTTCAGCTCCCTCTTTATCAGAGCCGAGACGGGCGGAATCCCGACTTCGATCTCGAAGCTCCTGTCCTCCTTGACTATTATCTTCACCGGCACGTTCAATCCAGCGTACTCCTTCGTCGCCTCGTTGATCTTATCCACCACCTGTTTGACGTTTAGCCCTAAGGGGCCAATCACGGGCCCTAAGGGTGGGCCTGGAGTTGCCTGGCCACCTGTAACGAGAACTTCTACCACCTGCATGGTCATCCCTCCTTTCTTTCCACAATTCTAACATTCTCCGCCTTAACAGTTACGGGAATCGGCACAACAGCCTCAAGAAGCTCGATAGTGATTTCATTTTTAGCCCTATCCACTCTCTTTACGATACCCTTCTCACCCTTGAACGGTCCAGCGGAGACCTCGACCATGTATCCTTCTTTTATCTGTTCAACTGCCTTCTTCGGCGTGAGATAGTGCTGAATGTCTGAAAAGCTCATCTCCTTTTTTACGATGCCTCTAACGTGCTGAAGACCGCGGATTGCCATTATTGCATCCTCAATTCCCTCGACTTCCAGTATAACGTAGCCCTTCAATTCTTTCGGTGCCAAAATGGAGTAAACGTTTAAATTGTGCTTTTTCACGGCCAATTCTATCATGTTTGCGACAATTCTTTCCTGATTTGCGGTAGTCTTAACGGCGATGAACTTCATCTGAAAGCACCCGGAAGCACTTCCATCAGAAGGTAGATGAAGAAGCCCACGAATCCGACCACGAACATCACAGCCAGCGCTACCTTTGCGGTCATCGAGAATTCCTCCCAGCTTGGCTTCCTTGCCATCTTTAGCACGTTATAGTACTCGCTGAGCTTCTCGCCTATCTTCAGCATATGCTCCAAAGCTTATCCGTTCGGTTATTAAATTTTACCTGACGAAGTCTATCCCGAACTTCTGCGTTACTGGATAGCCCTTTCGGCCCAGTATTTGAGGGCTTTTAACACCCGTGACAATTATCAAAGTCCTCATCGTGTTTTCGAGTTCGGGATCGACCATCGCACCCCAGATTATCCTCGCATCCGAGTCAAGCTTGCTGTAGATCTCCTCGACAACAGTTTCTGCCTCATCCACAGTCATATCTGGGCCTCCGGTTACGTTGACGAGTGCAGACTTTGCTCCCGAGATGTCCACGTCAAGCAGAGGACTCTTCAACGCCTTTCTGACAGATTCAAGGGCCTTGTCCTCACCACTTGCCTCTCCGAGGCCGATCATTGCAACTCCGCCCTTCTCCATGATCGTCTTCACGTCCGCAAAGTCCAGGTTAACGAGCCCTGGCTTTGTGATGAGTTCCGTAATTCCCTTTACAGCCCTCATGAGGATCTCGTCCGCAACCTTAAATGCGAGGTTAAGGGGGTAGTTTGGCACAACTTCGAGCAACTTGTCGTTGGGGATCACGATAACAGTGTCTGCTACTTCTCTGAGCCTCTCCAGCCCCGCTTCGGCATTGGACCTTCTCACGGCACCCTCTGCTGTAAACGGGAAAGTCACGACTGCTATCGTTAAAGCCCCAGCTTCCTGAGCGGCTCCTGCAACCACCGGTGCAGCTCCAGTTCCAGTTCCGCCGCCGAGACCGCAGGTGACGAACACCATGTCGCTACCTTCCACTATCTTCTTTATCTCCTCCTCGCTCTCCCTCGCAGCCTCCTCGCCCACCTGTGGCAGGCTACCAGCTCCAAGTCCCCTTGTCCTCCTTTTTCCCAATAGAAGCCTTCTGTTTGCCTTTGTGAAGTAAAGATGCTGCACGTCGGTGTTCATCGCTATCAGTTCTGCCCCCTCAACGCCCTCCTCATAAAGTCTTGTGATAGTGTTACAGCCCGCTCCACCAACACCGATCACTTTTATTACAGTTTTCAGTTCGTGCAACATCTGAACAATTTCATCTTCAACGTTTTCAGCACCTTTACCTTCCATTCTCTCCTTTCTCTCTCTTTCTGCCCGAGAAAGGGCTTCCTCGATTATGGATCTCAATCACACCCCCTCCGGTATTTTGGATTATGCATGCAAAATAGTATATAAATCCTTTCATCCAATGCTGTTTGAGGTGAGAGTCATGGAAAAATTTAGTGGTATTGTTGGTTTAACCCAGGCTTTTCGGTCTGCAACCTCGGATTTAAAGCCGGGCTCAAAAATAGTCTTCGTTGGCTCTCCATATGTTTGCACACCCTTCATTGAGCTTCTCGCTTACGCCGTTCGTGACCGAAACTTCCAGATGGTCTACATTCCAATGACAGAGGAAGATAAAGCAAGGAAAATAGATGAATTTAGGGGCATATGTTACTGCATCTCAGAGGAAAGAGCCGATCCTTATGAACCAGACGCAATCGTGCTCCTCGGCGGTCTTGCAATGCCGAAGTTCGGCCGCTCCGTGGAAGAAGTTAGGGCCTTGGTTGATAGACTTTCGCGGGAAAGGAGGGCAAAGCTTCTGGGCGTGGGTTTCATGGGCATTTTTAGAAAACAGGGGTGGGACAGGGTTTTGAAGTTCGAAAAGCTGATCGATGCCACGATCGAGGTCGAGGTCGTATGACCAAAAAAGAAAGGCTTATATTTTATCCCGATTAACCGTTGACTATGGATAGATACATTGTAATAATTATAATAATCGCATTACTCCCTGTAGCAGCGCCATTCTTAGCTCCCGAGCTCGTTAAGTTCTTTATAGCCATTTACGCCTCATTATATCTTTTGTCCGTGATTTCAGCATCCCTCGTTCTTTCGCTCTTTCTTATAATTGCCTGGAAGGGTGAAAGAAGACTTTACGTCGTTGCACTTGCTTTGACACTTCTCCTCGCTCTCTTAGGCATCTTGTTCTCTCTTCCTGCGATAACTTCCGAATCCTCCTTTGAGTCCACGCTCTTCGCTTTCTTTGAGCTTTCAGCCAATTCCCCGATTTTATTGCCCCTTTTTCTCGGTCTTTACTTCCCGATACTTTCATTTGGCATTTGGAAGCTTGGAAAAGAATTGGCATTTATTCGCATTAAAGACGTCCTTATTGGGCTCTTCGCCTCCCTCTTTCTGGGCTTTATCGCAGCCTATGCCATGAACGCCTCCCCACATGCTCCTGAGATTAGTGACTATCTTTCGGTGTCATTGATTCTCGATATCCTGATCCTATTCTCGTACTTAGTCCTCGTTCAGCTTTACTGGACAACGGAATCGAGGGCCTATTACTCCATCGTGCTATTATTCATCCTCTTCTGGATCCTTGGAGACGTTCTCAGCCTTTTTGGCATTTTTCACTACGGATTGCCCGTAGTATTCTACGCTTTGGCATTCGTTTCAGTCCTTGCTGGCCTTGTGCACGTTTACAGGAGGGATGTGGTAATAATTGACTATTTAGAGGTGTTAGATGAGAAGGAGAAAATCTCGGAGCTATACAAGACCTCTAGGGAGCTTCAGGAAGTCTTGACAGTAATAAACAAGATGCTCCGACACGACGTCAAAAACAAGCTCCAGATAATATTGGGCTACATCGAGGTTTTTCTGCTCGAGAGAAACGACGAGTATCTTGAGAGGGCTATGAAGGCCGTTGAGGAAGCAAACGAGTATCTGGATAAGATCAGATCCCTTGAAAGGGCTTTGTCGGCTGGAATAGGTTTGCTCAAGCCTGTGAACGTTAGGAAGGTTGTTGAAGATGTTCTGAGCTTTTATGGGATTCCATACACGATTCACGGCTCCTGCGTGGCGATGGCAGATGAGTCGCTCTACTCGGTTATCGACAACATCGTGAACAACGCGATAAAGCATGGTAAAACGGAAAAGATCGACGTCTATCTCACCCAGTTCGAAGACGAGTGCGAGATCAGAATTGTGGATTACGGCGTTGGTATTCCAGCTAAGTTAAGAAGGAGAATCTTCGAGGAGGGATTCACCATAGATGAGAAGACCGGAACGGGAATTGGTCTTTACGTCGTTAAAAAGGTTGTTGGGAGATATGGTGGCAGGGTTTGGGCTGAGGAAACGAAGCCAAGGGGAGCGACTTTCGTCATAAGGCTGAAATCGACGGAAAAGAAGGAGAGGAAAGGTTAAATATACCTTTGTGCACAAGTATCACTATGATCGACCTTTACAGGATGCTTCCGAAGGAGTCCTTCGAGCTTCTCTTCCGAAATCTCTCGGTCAGGGATTATCTTAAGGAAATCTGGAGCCGTTACGAGCAGTTTGGAGTCATTAAGGAAGATTATTTTGAGGAAATATTCAACGAACTGTTCAGATTTTTCCTTCGCCCCTTCGAATTGGTTCTGCTGAACGAAAGGGCGATTAGGAGCATGATTCCACTGAACGAGATGCTTGAGGGAAGGGGAGTTTTAAATGCCTACAGCGAGCTCATGAACAGTCTCGCGGAACATGGTATGCTCACGTTTAAGCTTCTTTCAGATCCTTTCCAGCAGAAAACCATGCTGGATGATTTTATCGAGGAGTGGAGGAAAATCTTTAGGAATTTTGAATCCAAGTTCGATATCACCCTTCCAGACTACCCTTTCCTGCTGCCTGAAGGTGCAAAGAACTATTTTCTGGATTGCTTCCTTCACTGGAAGGACTTCGTAGAGAGCTATGAGAGATACAGGAGACTTTTAAAGGAGACATATTTGAGGGCTGTAAAGGCATTGATCGATTTTGCGGAAAGAAAAGGCTTCAAGGACTTTTCCGAATTCATGTCAATTTTCCAGGAAGTTCTATCTAAGGAATTTGATTCTCTTCTGAAGTCTGAGGAATATCTGGAGCTTCAAGGAAGCCTTTTCAGCTCACTTTTCGACCATATCTACTGTCTGAGACGATTTCTTGAGCTTCTAATGGAGAACAATCCTGCAAACCCGTTTGCGACGGTTACGCAAATTGATGAAGCATACAGGAGGATTTTGGACCTACGGAGGAAAGTTTCGGAGCTTGAAAAGAGAGTAGAGATGCTTGAGGTGGAATTATGCTCGAGAAAATCAGAGAGGTGAACGTAAAGCCCTGGACTTGCGAATTCGAGGTTGTCCACGAGGACTGGCTTTTCAAACTCCTCCACTTTAAGGGCGAGAAAAGGCACAGAATTCCGCTGCTCTTCGTCTATGCCTTCATCAATCGTCCTTACGTTTTAGACCTGCATGAAGACGTGAGCGTTGTTAGAAAGCTGATAAGAGAGGGCATAGATGTCTGGATGATCGACTGGGGGTATCCAAAGAGGGCGGACAGATTTCTGAAGATCGAGGACTACATAGACTACATAGATTTCTGTGTGGAAAAAATAAGGAAGGAATGCAAGGTCAACTCTTTGACCCTTCACGGTTACTGCCTTGGCTCGACGCTTGCGACGATTTACGCAGCTTTGCATCCAGAGAAGGTTAAGAATTTGGTAATACAGACCCCTCCCATCAATTTCGACACCGAAAACGCCCTTGCACTCTGGGCCAAGCACATAGATCCGAAAAGGATCACCAGAGCAGTCGGAAATGTGAGCGGGGAGATGCTGAACATCGCATTCTTACTTATAGATCCGATAAGGCTTGTTCTGGGAAAGTATCAGGGTTTAATCGACAATCTGGAGGATCCAAGATTCCTGAAGGAATTCTACTCGATGGACTTCTGGATCTTCGACTCTCCAGCAGTTGCGGGCAACGTTTTCGACGAGTACATCGAGCGATGGTATCATAGGAATGAGATAATGAATGGCAAATACACGGTTGGCGGTAAGCCCGTGGATCTCAGCAGGATCACCATGCCAGTGCTCGCGCTTTACGCCGAGAAAGACCACATAACTCCGCCAAGTGCAGTCCTTCCTTTCCTGGAGAAAATTCCATCGAAGGACAAGAGGGCCATGAGCGTTGACAAGGGACACATAGGACTGACTGTGAGCAAGAGTGCCCATGCAAAGCTCTGGAATGAGGCGATAAAGTGGATCGTGGAGAGATCAGATTGATCTCAGGTCTATAACCCTTTTTGCCTTTCCCATCGACCTTTCTATGCTGCCCTTTTCCACGAGCTCCAAGTTTGTCCTTAAAAGCAACTCTTTCTGCAAAGCTTTCTGAATCCTCTGCTGCAGCTCCTTAAGATCTTTGAGCTCCCCCGTGAATATTTCGTCTCTGACTTCAACCCTCACCGTGATCTCGTCAAGTTCATCCCTTCTCATTAAAACAATCTGGAAGTTGTCCCCAACCTCGGGAATCTGCATGAGAATGTGCTCGATCTGGCTCGGGAACACGTTTACACCGCGCACGATGAGCATGTCATCGCTTCTTCCGAGAATCCGCATGAGCCTTGGATGGGTTCTGCCACAAGCGCACTTTTCACTCTCGAGTATTGTTATATCTCCGGTTCTGTACCTCAGTATTGGCATCGCCTCCTTTGTCAGTGCCGTGAGCACAAGTTCCCCCTTCTTCCCCTCGCCTACGGGATCTCCAGTTTTGGGATCAACGACTTCGATGAAGTAATGATCTGCCCAGATGTGTAGTCCATGCTGCTCCTTGCACTCAAAAGCTACTCCAGGGCCATTCATTTCGCTCAGCCCGTAGCTGTCGTAGGCCTTTATATTGAAGGCATCTTCAAGCCTTTTCCTCGTGTTCTCGCTCCACGGCTCTGCGCCGAAGCAGCCTATTCGCAGCTTCAGCTTATCAGCCACACCCATTTCTTCGACGACCTCCTTAACATGCATCGCATAGCTCGGGGTTGCATGCACGGCGGTTGTTCCAAAATCGACCATGTACTGAATCTGCCTTTCCGTATTTCCAACCCCTGAAGGGATTGTAATTGCCCCGATTCTCTCTGCAGCGTAGTGAAATCCGAGACCGCCAGTAAAGAAGGCGTAGTTGGACATGTTCTGGAAAACGTCCCCCGGCCTAACCCCAACCATGTACAGGCACCTTGCAACCATGTTTGCCCAGGTCTCTATGTCTTTTGCAGTGTATCCAACGACCTTTGGCTTTCCAGAGGTCCCGCTAGAGGTGTGAATTCTGACTATCTTCTCCTTCGGCACCGCGAAAAGACCAAATGGGTAGTTCTGGGCAAAGTGCTCGCGTTTCGTGAATGGAATTTTTGCAACGTCTTCTGGCCTTTTTATATCATCAGGGGTGATATTTGCCTCCTTTAATACTCTCCTGTAAAATTCGACATGATCATAAGCTCTCCTGATCGCATCCTTCAACCTTTTGAACTGCAGCTCCTCGAGCTCTTTTTTGGGGAGCACCTCTTCCTTTTCCCAGTATTCAGCATCCCATGGCATGACAAATCACGTGATCGCTCGAAAGATAAAATTTTCTTTAATTATTAAGTAGCACATCTATCTATCCTTAGCCTTTAGGAGAAAAGTTGTCCGCACACAGAGTGTGGCTGAGGATAGGCAGGTGATAGCTGGGTAGCACTTGAATCCGATCCAAACAGAAGAATCAGCTCGGAGGTAGCTTAAGCCGTAAATACGGTGAACGAAAAAGCCCGTTGCGTTAGCGAGTGGGTTCCCCATAAAATGCTCAAAATCCTCAATTCCTCTAATGCTTTTTTGAAATTTGATCAATAAAAAATGGACTCGATTATCTCTTTCACCCACTCCGGATCTGAAGAAGCGATTTCATCGTTTTCATCCCAATCTTCGAGCATGTATTCTACCATGAACTCGTCAAAAGTCTTCAAATTAAACTTCCTTTCGAGGATCCAATCGATCGCATCCTTTTCAAGGGCATCATTCACTTCGTAGTCTTCCAAAATGATGTTTATCGGTTTTTTGCATTTTCCAAGCAAATTGGTAATCCTTTCCTTTGAAAATTTATCCTCACGGGTCATATTCTCGTCGTATTCCCGGTAAAGTAGAAGGTATTCTTTTCCCTTGCAACT
>CAZZIT010000196.1:0-16639 GCA_964654365.1 uncultured archaeon | reverse complement strand
GATATCTTCGAGCGAAAGATCGAGGAGGCTTATGCAGGAAAGGAGAGAATAGCGGGGAGAGAGAGCGAGATCGTGAAAGATTTGCTCTCTGCCGTTGAAGCTGCGGATCCAGACATCATCCTGTTTAGAGGTGCTGATTTCTGGATGCACAGAATTGAAGAGGTGGCCAAAAGGATTGGGGTTAGAAACTCATTCAGCAGAACAGGAAAATTCTTCAAAGTGCCTCAGAAGTCATACTGGAGCTACGGAAAGGCCAGACTCAGAGCGGAAGCTTTAATACCTGAGGGAAGAATTCTGATCGATACTGAGAACTTCAACTACCGTGAAGGTGGTTTGAAGGGTGTGCTTTTAGCCTCGAGAATCTCTGCAGTTTCAGCAAATCTGGCGTCCCGTCTGAGTCCCGGGACGCTGATATCCCTATACGAGGTTTACGAGGCTTTAAAAAGGGGAATTGCGGTTCCGTTCAGAAAGAGCGATGCAGAAGCGAGAAAGACAATAGAAGAGCTCAGAGAAGCCGACAGGGGTGGAATGATCCTCCAGCCCTCTCCAGGGGTTTATGAAAGCGTCTGGCAGCTCGACTTCACTTCCATGTATCCCTCCATAATCGTCCGCCACAACCTCTCACCGGAGACTGTAAAAAGCAACATAAAGGCTCCGGGGTTCCTTCCGGAGGTTTTAAAACCTCTTCTCGAGCTCAGAATAAAAACCAAGAGGCTGAAGAAAGAGTGCAAAGAATACTCAGGAATGGACTCGATGCTCAAGTGGATGCTCGTGACGTGTTTCGGCTACACTGGCTACAGGAATGCGAAGTTTGGAAGAATAGACGTTCACGAAGAGATAAACAGAATCGGACGTGAGATATTCTTGAGAACAAAGCAGATCGCCGAAGAACTCGGTTTCGAGGTCATTCATGGTATAGTGGACTGTCTATGGCTAAAAGGTCATGCAATTTGGGAGCTAAAGGAAAGGGTCGAGCTCGAAACCGGGCTCCTGACAGAAGTTGAGAATTTCAGCTGGATCGTCTTCCTGCCGATGAAGGACGGAAATGGAGCATATAATCGATACTATGGCAGGATTTGCGATGGAAGAATGAAGCTGAGAGGTGTCTTCGCGAGAAGGAGGGACTGTCCAGAGTACGTCAAAAGGATGCAAAATCTGTGCTTTGAAAAGCTTTCAGAAGTCGAGAGAATCGACAAATTGATAAAAATCGCCCCAGAACTTTACGGAATTTATGAAAAGTTTGCGAAAAACCTTGTGAATGCCGATCCCGGGGAACTGGTAATAAGAAGGGTTGTCGGGAGGAGAGAGTACTCTAAGAAAACTCTGGAAGCCTCTGCGGTGAAGGAGTACAGAAGGCTAGGCTTTGAAATCTCTCCCGGCATGGCCGTAGAGTTCTTGGTCGTTGAGAGCAGAAGGAAAGCCGTGAGGGTCAGAGGTTTCGATAGCTTCGACATTGATTACTACCTCTCGTTGCTAAGAAGGGCCTGGGAGGAAATAGAGTTTTTGATCAGAGCTCTAAAGCCAGAAAATTGACGAAGCGTGGATTGAGAGTCTCCTGAAGAATTCTCTTCCCTTCAAAACCCCGCAATGTTTATTACTATCTCGCCGAACTTTAATCATGAAGGTAGCGATAGTGGGTGGCGGCCCAGCCGGAATGAGTGCAGCTTCGAGGGTTAAAGCGCTCAAGCCAGAATGGGATGTGAAGGTTTTCGAGGCAACAAACTTTGTCAGCCATGCTCCTTGCGGGATTCCTTACGTTGTTGAAGGTCTTAGCAAGCCAGAAAATCTGATGTACTATACCCCCGAATTTTTCAGAAACGAGAGGGGCATAGAGGTGCATGTAAATTCGAGGGTGGTCGATGCTGGGGACGGATTTCTTAGGGTAGAGGAGAATGGATCTGAGAAGAGGTATGAATGGGACAGGCTCCTGATCGCGACTGGTGCCCTGCCAAAGGTACCAAGGATTAAGGGTGTGGATTTAGAAAATATTTTAACGATTCGGCATCCTTCGCAGGCTGGAAGAGTTAAAAGAATGATAGATGGAGCCAACAGCGTGGTGATCGTTGGTGCTGGCTACATAGGCGTTGAAATGGCCGAGGCTATTTCTGCGATTGGAAAGAAGGTGACTGTTATCGAGTTTCTGGATCAGGTGTTGCCAAATCTCGACAGGGAAATTTCGGAAGTTGTAAAGGCCGAAATGGAGAAGAGGGTAGATTTGAGGCTCGGGGAAGGTGTAAAGGCGTTTGAAGGCAGAGATAAGGTTGAAATGGTTGTGACGGACAGGAACAGCTATGAATGCGACTTGGCGATAATAGCAACTGGAGTGAGACCCAATGTTGAGCTTGCAGAGATGCTCGGCTGCAAGATTGGAAAAACTGGTGCAATTCAGGTCGATCCCTTCATGCGAACTACTGTGGAGAACGTGTTTGCCGCAGGAGATTGTGCTGAAACGACGCATATCGTGACCAAAAAACCTGTCTGGATACCTTTAGCTCCTTCCGCGAATAAAATGGGTTATGTAGCGGGAGTCAACATTGCTGGTAGTTCTCTTGAGTTCCCAGGAGTTCTTGGTACGCAGCTTACAAAGTTTTTTGACCTCGAAATAGGTTCCACGGGGCTTAACGAGAAGTCCGCCAAAGCCGAGGGTTTTGAAGTGAGATCCACAATCGTGAGGGCAAAAACAAGGGTGTTCTACTACCCGGGCGGTAGGGAAATTCTGCTGAAGGTCGTGGCGGATAGAAGTGGTAGGGTGCTTGGAGCACAGGCTGTTGGAAGTGAAGTGGCGATGAGAATAAACGTTCTTTCAGCAATGATCCATGCAGGATTCACGACAAAAGATGTTTTCTTCACAGATCTGGCCTATGCTCCTCCCCTTACTCCAATCTGGGACCCAATAATAATATCGGCGAGAAATTTAAAATTTTAAATTTTATCTCCCGAGTATCATGAGCCTGAACCTGTCCGCAGCCCTCGATGCTGCGTTCGCTATGTATCCCAGATGCACGACCCAAGTGACCATCAGATACACGTCGAGTGGATTCAAAGCGTCAGAGTTGAACAGCATGGTATGAAGCTTTAACTGACTCTGGTCACATTCATGCTCCAGGCTTTCAACCTCCTGGATGATCTCCAGTACTGCCTGAACTTCTTTCCTGTCAAAGGATGTTTCGATCAGTGTGCTGATGTGTTCAACCATTCTCTCGTATTCGTTTACGCATTCCATTATCTTGGCCAAAAGCACCTTGAATTCTCCGATCAATCTTGAGTCTGCCTTTACTTTTCTAAAGGTCAGCATGTGTCCGACGTGTTCGCAGTTGTTGATTATCTCGTCCTGAGCCCTCAAAAATTCCAGCAAATCCTGTCTGTCAATGGGAAGAATCATGGACCTCGTAACGTGCGTCCTCACTTCCTCCTTCAGCTCGTCTGCCTGGCTTTCAAGCTCATCGATCTCTTCCCTGTACTTTTCAACAAGATCGAAATCCTCATTCTCGTAAGCTTCAAACTGCTTCTGCAAAATTCCAACCGCTCTCCCGCAAAGAACCGCATGCTTTACGAGCGTCGGGAAGGGTGAGTAGCCGAAGACCTGCCCGACTGATCTGAAGAACTTCATACGAACACCACCAGTATCGTATATATGCCTATGGAGAGCAACATAGAGATCGGAAGCGTTAGAATCCATGAGAATATAATCCTTTGGATCACGTCCAAGTTCACGCCCGCAAGTCCGCCGGCGAGTCCCACACCTATAACGCTGCCCACGAGAGTGTGAGTTGTGGATATAGGCATTCCAATTGCTGAGGCGAAGAGCACCGTTGTAGCAGTTGCAAATTCAGCCGAGAACCCCCTCGTGTAAGTTAGCTGCGTTATCCTCTCCCCAACCATCTTTATCACCCTATAACCCCAGGTCGCAATACCTATGGCAATTCCTAGACCTCCGAATGCAAGGATCTCCCTCGGTATTTCGTAGTAACCTCCTGCTGTATGTCCGAAAATAACAGCGATTGGTGCAACAGCGTTTGCAACATCGTTGCTACCGTGGGCGAAGGCTACGTAGCACGCAGTAAAAACCTGAAGATACCTGAATACCCTCTCGACCTTTTCGTAATGAAATTTTCTGAAAAGGAGAAATCTGATCAGGGAGAAAATAGAGAAGGCCAGAACTGCACCTGCAAGCGGTGAGATAAGCCAGCTTAGCATTATTTTAATTAACTCGTCCCACTTTATCGCGTTCAGGCTTAAATGGCCCTGCGAAACTGCTGCAATCCCGAAACCGAGCATCGCACCAACTATTGAGTGGGTTGTGGAGACAGGCAGTTGCAGATATGTTGCGATCGTGATCCAGAACCCTGCAGAGATAAGTGCCGCAACTGCTCCGTAGATGAGTAAGTGTGGATCGAGAAGCTCTATCGGAACTATTCCCTTTGCGATCGTCTTCACTACGTTCTTTCCAAAGAGCGCTGCCCCGAGAAATTCAAGGATTGCCGCAACGATTATTATCTGTCTTAAACTTAAAGCCCGACTGCCATATGAAGTTGCCATGGAGTTCGCAGCGTCATTTGCGCCAATGTTCCAGGCCATATAAAAAGCAGAAATCACAGCAAGGACGATCAAAACATCAATCATACTCCGAATTTTGGATATGCTTATTAAGCCTTTCGAAATGATATCCTCATGGACAAGTTCATAGGACTCATGGTTGAAAACTTTCAATCATTGAGCTTCGATCGATCGACGATAGATGAGATGATCGAGTCCTTTGAAAAATCAAACGCCATATTCGTTGCTGGCATAGGAAGGAGCGGACTAGTGGCAAGAGCATTTGCAATGCGGCTCATGCATCTCGGTTACAGCACTTTCGTATTCGGCGAGACGATAACGCCGAGGATCGGTAAGGGCGATTTGCTTCTGGCCATCTCCGGGAGCGGTGAGACGGGATACGTTGTTGCGATTGCAAGGAAAGCGAAAGAGCTCGGGGCTAAAGTCATTGCGATAACCTCTTCCCAAAATTCAACGCTCGCAGAAATATCCGATCTCGCAATACTGCTGAAAAGCAAATTTGGAAAGGAAATCGCAAACATCGCCCCTCTTGGCACGATTTTTGAGCTCACTTCAATGCTCTTCTTCGACTCTATAATTGCTGAAATAATGGAAAGGAAGAAGCTGAATGAAGGAGATCTGGCGAGAAGGCACTCGATCGAGAACGAGGTGAGGTTATGATCGAGCTTATAAAGAGACTCAGCAATGCCCATGGTATAAGCGGTTTTGAAGACGAGATCAGAGAAATCATCAGGGCAGAGCTTGAAGGTCATGCGGACGAGATAAAACTGGATTCGATGGGGAATCTCATAGCTACGAGGAACGGAAGTGAATTCGAGCTCATGATCGCTGCGCACATGGATGAAATAGGCTTTGTTGTTAAGAAGATCGACGAAAAAGGTTTCATCAGAGTTGCGCCGATCGGAGGCTGGTTTTCCCAGATCGCATTAGCTCAGAGAGTTGTTTTGTACGGAAAGCAGAAAGTATACGGCGTCATCGGCTGCAAGCCTCCGCACTTGATGAAGGATGAGGAGAGAAAGAAGGCCATCGAGATAAGCGACATGTTCATCGATGTCGGGGCAAAAAGCAAGGAAGAAGTCTTAAGCCTTGGGATAGACGTGGGCACACCTGTTGCCGTTGACAGGGAGGTCGCGATGCTTGCGAGCAGGAGAATTACGGGAAAGGCCTTTGACAACCGTGTAGGAGTTGCCGTGGCAATTGAGGCCTTTAGGAGAAGCAAAAGTGACGCCACACTCCATTTTGTTGCCACTGTGCAGGAGGAGGTTGGCCTGAAGGGTGCCAAGACTTCAACCTTTGCTTTGGATCCCGACGTTGCAATCGCAATCGATTCATGCGTTGCTGCAGACTTCCCCGGGAGTGAGAGCGCTCATATGGACATTTCGCTTGGAAAGGGTGCAGTGATAGCTGTGATCGACGCATCCGGAAGAGGTATCATTGTGTCTCAGCCCGTGTTAAGATGGCTTAAGGAAACTGCTGAGAAATACAAGATCCCATATCAACTTGAGGTGGCTGAAGGCGGCACCACGGATGCGACTGCAATAAATCTGACAAAATCAGGAATTCCTGCTGGGGTCGTTAGCGTTCCGGCGAGATACATCCACAGTCCAGTCGAGGTCGTAGATTTGGGCGATGTGGAGAGCGCAGTCGAGCTCGTAGCGAGGGCGAGCGAGAATGTAAAGGAATACATCGGGGTGAGGAAATGAAAATCTGGCTCATAGGTGCCTACGGAATAGTTTCAACCACCGCAATGGCGGGAGCCAAACTGATCGAGCGTAGAGTTGTGGACAAAACTGGACTCGTCACAGCTTTGCCGTTTTTTGAGCCTATCGAAGAACTCGTGCCATTTAACTTCGATTTTGGTGGCCATGAAATTCGCCTGCTCCCCAATGCATTCGTAGCTCTGAAGGAGCACTGGGAATTGAACAGGCATTTCGATCACGAGCTGCTCGATCACGTTAAAGATGACCTTTCAAAAATCGTTGCAAATAAAGGGACAGCTCTGAACTGCGGAAGCGGTATTAAAGGCCTTGGAGCGATTGAAACTCTTGAGGAGGAGGAATTGAGCCTAAAAGAGATCGTTAACAGAATTTCCAAGGACATCAGTGGTTTTGCCGACAGGGAAACCGTTGTGGTGAATGTTGCTTCAACAGAACCGATGCCGAAGTTCAGCGAGAAATTCCACACAACCGTAGAGGGCTTCGAGCAGATGATAGATGAGGACAGGAAGGAGTTTGCGACTGCGAGCATGCTTTATGCCTACTCGGCCATAAAGCTAGGATTGCCTTATGCGAACTTCACTCCGAGTGTCGGATCATCTCTTCCAGCGCTGAAAAAGCTTGCAGAAGAGAAGGGGGTTCCGCACGCGGGAAATGACGGAAAAACCGGAGAAACTCTCGTTAAGACAACATTGGCGCCAATGTTTGCCTACAGGAATCTCAGGGTTGAAGGCTGGATGAGCTACAACATCCTCGGAGACTACGATGGCAGAGTGCTTTCTGCAAAGGACAACAAGGAGAGCAAGATCGTGAGTAAAGATAGAGTTCTTGAAAAAGCACTCGGTTACGCTCCTTTCAGCATCACTGAAATCGAGTTTTTCCCGAGCCTTGTCGACAACAAAACAGCCTTCGACTTCGTCCACTTCCGGGGATTTCTGGGTAGGATGATGAAGTTCTACTTCATCTGGGATGCAGTCGATGCCATCGTCGCAAGTCCCCTCGTTCTGGATATCGCAAGACTTCTGCTGCTGGCAAAGAAAAAAGGAGTGAGCGGAGTCGTTAAGGAGCTCTCCTTCTTTTTCAAGAGCCCAATGGAATGCGATATCGTCAACACGCACGAGCAGTTCGAAATCCTGAAAAGATGGTTCAATCAGCTTACGAGGGCATAGGAATACTCTTTGAATTTTTCGATCAGCCTTATCTTTTTCTCGCTGTCCGCTAAGGCGTGTTCAAGCACTTCCTCAATCCTGGAAACGGGTATTATCTCGATTTTACCTTCATGCTCGGCATCGAGCAAAACGTCATCCGAGTTCCCCTTCGGGATTATCACCTTCTTCAATCCTGCCTGAATCGCCGCTTCGATCTTCTGGGTCACACCGCCAACCGGAAGCACTTCCCCCCTCACGGAAAGGCTTCCAGTCATCGCTATGGACTGATCTACCGGGATGTTCTCAATTGCCGAAATAACTGCAGTTGCCACACTTATGCTGGCAGAATCTCCCTCGACACCTTCGTAAGTTCCGACGAACTGAATGTGCACATCGTAATTTGAGGTATCTTTCCCGATGATCTTCTTGATGATCGCAGAGACATTCATCACGGCCTCCCTTGCTATCTCCTGAAGCCTTCCGGTTGCGATAACCCTTCCCTCGGACTTGCTCATCGCTGGTGTTATTTCTGCGATTATCGGCAAAACGATTCCTGCAGATTCTCCAATGACCGCCAAGCCGTTGACTCGACCAATTTCATAGCCTTCTGAAAGGAAAAGCCTGTAGTCCTTTCTTCTCTCAATGTACTTGTCCGCAAGCTGTTCTTCCACGCTCTTCGCAATTTTCTTTGCCTTCAGCACGTGCTCGAGTCTCACTATCTCGGCCCCTTCACTCTTTGCTATATCTCCAGCAGTTCTCACCAGACCCCCGAGCTCCCTGAGCCTGAGCGTTAGATGATTCCTTCTACCAGCTCTCCTCATCGCTTCCCTTATGATTTCAGCCACCGCAAATTTGTCGAAGTGCGGTATCTTTCCGTCCTTTACGATCTCCTGGGCAACGAATCTTACGAGCTTTTGCCTGTTCTCAGGAGTATCAGGCATTGTATCGTTCATGTAGATTTCGTATCCATAGCCCTCTATCCTGCTTCTCAGAGCCGGATGCATGCCCATAAGTGCGTCGAGATTTCCTGCAGCGACGAGAATGAAATCGCATGGCACTGGCTCCGTTCGAACCATTGCACCGCTGCTCCTTTCGCTCTGTCCAGTTATCGGAAACTTCTTGTCCTGCAAGGCTGTGAGCAGTTTTTGCTGGGATTCGATTGTCAGGGTGTTGATCTCGTCAATGTAGAGTACTCCCTTGTGTGCCCTGTGAATTGCTCCAGCTTCAACTCTCTCGTGTGCAGGCGTTTCAAGACCACCGCTCTGAAATGGATCGTGGCGAACGTCGCCGAAGAGGGCTCCAGCGTGGGCTCCAGTTGCATCTTCAAATGGGGCGGTCTTTTTTTCCGAATTGTCGACGAGAAGCTTTGGGACGTTTCTCTCCTCCCTCGGGATGAAATATCTCGAGACCATCAGCAGCAGTATTCCCGCGATCAGCCCCCAGATGAAATTCTTTGGGTCCAATATGACGACGTAAAGAATGACCACGAATATCAGGGAGAATATCATCAGATTCCTTGCCTGTGCCCTTTTCATCGCCTCTTCCTTGTAGGCCTCAACGATCTCACGACCTTTTCCTGCTGGTACGACCTTTATCTTCGGCTGGTTCGGATCCTGCGGGTTTGGATAGACTAAGATGTCTTCGAGCTCCTCCTTGGGTAGTAGCTCTGCCATTGCCTTTGCAAGCATCGATTTTCCTGTTCCCGGAGAGCCTATGAGCATCACATGCCTTTTCTGCACGGCAGCCTTTTTTATGGCTTCAACTGCATGATCCTGACCGATAACCTGGTCTATCAGCCTTTCAGGCACCCTTATATCCTTCGTGGTCTCAAATTCCAGACCACCCAGCAGCTTCCTTACTTCTTCCATTCCCACCATTGGTATTCCTTAAAGTTAAAATATCTATCCAAACTTGCAAACCTTCAGAAACCATACTTCAAGCTTTAAACAGCGTTCAGCTTCGCATTCGAGCTCCAAACAACCGTAGCAGGGAGGAAGCTTGGCTACCTGCTCCATTCTATCCATTACTGTCTTCAAATCGAGCCTTTCCTCCTCTGCCTTTTTTTCCTCGAATTTCGAAGACACTATCTTGAAGGTCTTAACACCGTCGACAACGACTTCCACCCTCTTGATTAGCCCCTCCTTTTCGAGTTTTCTCAGGATCCTTGAGCACTTGCTGCTGTCTATTTTAAGCTCCTTCCAGAGATCCTTCTGTAAAATCTCCCCCTTCTGGTCGAGTATTTTCAAAATCTCTTCTCTCGTGTCTACGATCTGAAAATCAGTCATTCTTGCGGCTTTATAATCACTACATTGTTGCCCCTGAGCACTATTTCTCCAAGGCTCCTGAGCTTCTCCTCGCCCTTGCATTCCATCGCATTAGTCAGAAAGAGGTTCATGTACTCGTCCACACCCTCCAGTTTGCCCACCAGTTCGTGCTCTTCGCCTTTCATCTCAACTCTGATCACCTTTCCGATGAGCGACTTCACCATTTGATTCGGTAGCACCCCTATCACCCCCCAAAGTGAAAAAAGTATATATCAACTTCCTATAAAAGCTTTGCTGATGATTCTTATAACAGGCGGTGCCGGATTTATTGGAAGCCACGTGGTCGACAGACTTGTTGAACTGGACAAAGTCGTTGTTCTCGACAATCTTTCGAGCGGCAGAAGAGACTTTGTAAACGAGAGGGCCGAACTACACGTTGTTGACCTCGCAGAAGATCCCATCGTGAATTTTTTAAGAGATGCCGACGAAGTCTGGCATCTTGCAGCAAATCCTGACGTGAGAATTGGAGCTGAGAAGCCAGAAGAAATATACAGAAATAACGTCCTCGCAACTTACAGGCTTCTTGAGGCCATGAGAAAGGCAGGGGTAAGGAGGATCATCTTCACGTCAACCTCAACGGTTTACGGTGAAGCAAAACAGATTCCCACCCCTGAGGAGTATCCAGCGCATCCGATAAGTGTTTATGGAGCATCAAAGCTCGCCTGTGAAGCTCTGATCGAGTCTTACTGTCACACCTTCGATTTTCAGGCCTACATTTACAGATTTGCAAACGTAATTGGGAAAAGGAGCACCCACGGTGTGATCTACGATTTTATAAAAAAGCTTAGAAAAAATCCCAAAGAACTTGAAATTCTCGGAAACGGCGAGCAGAATAAGTCATACATTTACATAGACGACTGCGTTTCTGCAATGTTCTCAGGGCTTAAGGCGGAGGAGAAGGTGAACATATTCAACATTGGCTCTGAAGACCAGATCAAGGTGAAAAGAATCGCAGAAATAGTTTCGGAGGAAATGGGACTCAATCCGAGGTTCAGGTTCACAGGTGGTGAGAGGGGCTGGAAGGGGGATGTGCCTGTAATGCTGCTTTCTGTGGAAAAGCTGAAGTCCTTGGGATGGAGACCGAGATTTGGGAGTGAAGAAGCTGTAAGAAGAGCAGTAAGAGACCTTTTAGATGAGAAGAACTGAAAATAATACGGCAAAAATGCCCGTCAAGAAGATCCCGTCAAAGGTTCCCGCCCCTCCGATGCTTATGACACCGTAGCCAATGCGCTCGATCTCCCTCAGATGAAGTATATCTGCCCCAAAAACCGTTGAAAGAACCCCAATTAGAAACGAGAGCTTTGGAAGCAGTATGATTGGAGCATCGGAAAGCAATAGGGCCACATAGCCTGCAATCGTTGCGATCAAAGGCGGGATCACCATTGGAACAACAATTCCAACTCCAACCACGGGCCTTGCGAATCCGTATACGATCAGACTTGAAAGTAGGAAGGCTCCGATGAGGAACAAGGGTGAAACCAAGTCGTAAACGTCTAAGAGTAGTTTCATGGAAAGAATCACCGGAATAACGCATCCACCGATGTTTACAGCCACAACAAGCTTCTTTTTGCTTCTTACGGTATAAATGAACCCGAAGATCTCGTATCTCTGGATGAGCTCTATTCCTTTCCTCTCGTAAAGAGGGACGTTTAAAAGGCTTCCGACCACTATCATCCCGAGGAGGAGCAGAGATTTATCGCTTTCAACACCAAAGAGAAGGCTGAAAACAGTCGATCCCGTGAAGATGAAAGCCAAGACTAAAAAAGGCATCACGATTAAGACCAAAAATAATGGTAGGATTATAGGAGGGAAAAGGTACTCCCTCAAGCTCTCAGCTTCCTCTTGTCGATTACGATGTAGTCCTTCAGCGCATGAACACAATCAAACGGGATGATGTACATGTCTTCTTCCTTTCTCAACTCAGGTATTTCGTTCATCGGCTTTACAACGAGATTCATCAGCGCACCCGTTTTGAAGTCTACCGTTATATTGTAAAGCGTGCCAACAACGGTTCCGTCTGTCAGAACAACTGTTTTTCTCGAAAGGCTTCTTGCAGGAACCTTCATCCTATCACCCTTTTTCTTTTGATTGCGAAAAATATAAAAATTTTGCCATCACATTAAACCTTCCTTCCGACGATTATTCCGTCCTTCGTTCTCAAAACTTCGAATTTGATAAAATCCCCGACCCTGCAATCGCCGATGACGGCAACGCACCAGTTTCTGGAAACGCAGAGCTTTTCTCCGTGCATTCTGCCTTCTGCAACAATTCTTCCCGAATGGATCTCTCCTTTTTTGAACGGTGGCCTTATCGCTTCTCTTTTCTCTATGCCAAAGTCTTCTGGCTCTAAAATCAGCTTAACTCCGTACTCCCTTTCGTAATGTGCAAGCCTTTCATAGAATTCCCTGAATGGCATTCCCTTCCCAACCTTTCTCCCAAAGCGGTAGGGAATGTATTTCTGTATTCCGAGAGGCGGAAATCTCTTTCCCGCACCTATGTCGAGGGCAAACTCTATTATCCTCGGTATCTCCTCATCGTTGTATCCCGGAACCCATACCGGGGCGATCAGAAGATCAATTCTGCTGTTTGCGATTATCTCGGCCACTTCGAGAACTTTTTTCAGCGGATATTTCTGATGTAGCCTTTTCGCAACTTCCTCACTCAGGGCACTTATTGAAAGGTTAATTCTTGTCATCTTTCCCTCGAGCTGGGATATTCTATCCTCATTCAGCGGGATTCCGTTTGTCTGCATCGAGATCACGTCCACTCCCCTGATCTTGCTTGCCCCTTCTACCAAGTATTCCAAGTAAGGATAAAGCGCGGGTTCCCCCTGTCCGTCAAAGTGAAGTTCGACTCCCTCTCCTTTAAATACCACAGCCTCTCTAAGAGTTTCAAGCATGTAGTCGGGGTCGACAATGAAGTCCGTCTTCCTCGTTCTGCTTTTTCTTCCCTCGTCCACGCTGCAAAAAACGCAGTTCAAATTGCAACCAGAAATGCACCTAACCTGGAGGAGATTAGTACCCCTGTCGACTATTCCAAATGCTGAATGACCGAAAAGCGGAATACCGCTCTCCTTCGTGACAAAGACAAGCTCTCTTCCCGTTACCCTGTTCAGAACCTTCTTGTTTTCATAATTTGAAATTATGTATTCTCTTGAATATTTCGACGAAAGTCTATCGTAATCTCTTTTTGGAATTCTAATTTCGACTATGCCTCTCAAAATGAAAATCTTCTCCTCCTTACCTTCTCTTTCCTCCAGCATCCTCCTTTAAGGATTTCAAGGCCTTTTTCCCGTCTTCCGTGATCCTGTAAACATTTCCGCTGAGGGTCACGAAACCTTCGGATAAGAGCTCACCCAGAAGGCTTTCCACAGTCTTCTGTGGAAGTCTGATCTTTCTCAGTAGCTCCTCCTCTTTCATGTCACCTTTTAGAAGAACTTCCATCAGCCTCGACTTGTTTGGATTCGAGGCGAGCGAGCCAGCTTTCATAAAAAAACTCTGCTGCCGAATATTAATCTTTTTCTGTAATTTTCACAATTGAAATTATATTGCGGAGAGCAAAGTTAAAAAGGTGCAATTCCGATTTGTCACTAATGCCCCAAAAATCAGAGGAGAACCGTGATGATGACTCGAGAGAAATCCTGAAGGTAATCTCGAGGAGGGGCGTTAGCGACCTTTTGAATTCCCTCAATACGGGACCAAAAAAGTTTTCACAGCTGATGTTCGAAACCAAGCTGAATCCGAGCATAATCGACCGCCATCTAAAGGCTCTCCTGAAACTGGGGCTGATTTACAAAGATAGCGAAAATTACGCGCTTACTGATAGAGGAAAAAGTATTTTAAAGGTCGTAGAGGAGCTTTTCAGGGTGATAAAGCCTTAATCATCTTTTCCCTGAGACTTCAAAAATTCGTTGTAATTGCAGATTGGACAAAAGCTCCAGGGTTTCTTACCCTTTATTTTCAGAATTCTGACCTCGTGGTCCTTGCAGTATTTGGTGGTGACATAAATTGAACCCTTCTGCGGCAGGGGCAGGCTGAAATTACATTCAGGATATCCGCTGCAACCTATAAACCTCTTTCCAGTCTTCGATTTCCTAATTAATATCTCCTTTCCGCATTTTGGGCATTTTCCAACAACTTTATCCCTGTTTATTCCCTCCTTGAGCTTGGTCGTAACTTCGCCATCTCCAATGTTCTTTAAGATCTCGTAAAGCATTCTACGCGATTCCATGACGACCTCTTCCTCACTCTTCCTGCCTTCTGCAATTCTGTCCATTTCTTCCTCGAGCCGCGCGGTCATATCGGGGAGCGTAATCGTCTCCGCTTTTTCCTTGAGCACGTCTATGACCGAGAATGCAATGTTCGTCGGTCGGTAGGGATTTCCATCGATGTAACCTCTGCTGATCAGTTTTTTAATTATCTCATGCCTCGTGGACTTGGTTCCAAGGTTCAGCCTCTCCATGAGCTTTATCAGCGTCGCTGGACTGAATCTTGGCGGAGGTTTTGTTTCCTTTTCCTCGATTCTCTTGTTCCTGATCTTAAGCCTCTCTCCGACTCTGAGAACAGGCAGATTAACCTCCCCTGCCCTTGAGTAAATGTATATCTCTCTCCAGCCAGGACTCACAAGCCTTCTACCACCTCCAAGGAATTTTACACCATTGCTTTCAAGTTCAGCGTTTCTTATTTCCCAGACAGCATTCTCAGCTAAAGTTGCGAGGAATCTTCTCACGATGAGTTCGTATATCTTCCACTCATTTGCTGTAAGCTCTTTTCGACTTGCAACGGCCGTGGGATAGATTGGGGGATGATCTGTGGTTTCCTTCTTTCCTCTCGAGGGACTTATCTCATTCTGGTCAAGAACGATCTTTGCTTCCCTCGAAAATTCACTGTCCAAAAATGCCCTCACGATCTCTCTTAAGTTTAGGGAAGGAGGATAAGCCGTGTTGTCTGTTCTCGGATAGCTTATGTAACCGTTTATGTAGAGGTTCTCCGCAATGCTCATCGCCATGTGAGGAGGCATGAACGCTGATGCAGCCCTCAGGAATTCGGTGGTGTTGAATGGAACAGGCTTCGCCTCGCTTTTTCTGGTGGAGCTGTAATTCTCAACGGTTGCATACTCGCCAACCTTCGAAAAAATCTCTCTTGCCTTCTCCGGATCCGTGTATCTTTTCGGATGCCTTGCGCTGAAGCCATCGAATTCCAGTAGTATTTCGTAGAATTTTTCGGGTCTGAAATTCTCTATTTCCCTCTCCCTCTCAACGATAAGTCTGAGCGTCGGAGTTTGAACCCTTCCAACGCTGAGGAAGTCCCTTCCAAGTCTTCCAGAACTCAGCGATATGAACCTCGTAAGCACGGCGCCCCAGATGAGATCGATCTTCTGTCTGGCCATTGCGGAGCTCGCTAGGTTAAAGTCGACTTTTGAAGGATTCTGGAAGGCCTTTAGAATCTCATCCTTTGTGATTGCGCTGAACCTCGCTCTGTCAACTTTTAAACCGTTCCTGCAGATTATCTCCAGAGCTTCAACGCCGATCAGCTCCCCTTCCCGGTCGTAGTCGGTTGCAATCGTCACCCTTTCGGCGTTCTTTGCAAGCTCCTTGAGCAGTGAAATTATCTCCTTCTCTTTCTCTTCCTTCACGAGCTCGGCATTTATTAGATCCAGAAGCTTCGTTTTTGTCCAGCTCCGGAACTTCTTCGGAAAATCCAGCTCTATGATGTGCCCCTTGAGCCCGAGAACAAAGGCGTTAGTGGAGGGAGAATGGTAGTAGGATACCTTACCCCTCTTCAGGGTTCTAACATCCCTGAAAAGGATCTTCGCAATCCTTTCAGCTGCATTCTGCTTTTCCGTTATGATGAGCCAGCTCATATTCTGAATCCAGATTTCAGGTCTCTCCTCTTCCTCTCGATGAATTTAACCACGGTAGAATGTTGTGCCCCGTTTATCAGCAGGTTTATTGCCTCTCTTGCGATCGTAACGTTTTCGTATTCTCCGATCACCGATACAAAGTTTTCGTATACGCTGACGTTCAAGTTCAGCATGTCCTCGATCTGCTTTTTCATTATCCCTTCCTTGCCTATTATCCGTCCAAGAATCCTCTGAAGGGATTTTTCGGGAAGTATCTGAGAAAGGTCGATCGATTCAAAGACCAGATCCTCGTTGTCCAGCAGTTTCATGCTTGTTTCAGCACTAAATCCCCTCGCAATTGCGGTTATCACGTTCTTCGCCTTTATCAGGCTGAGACTGTCGGGACAGTCAAGTGTAACTATGTTTTTTGTCACGTGAATTTTGCAGCCGCATTTTTCCTCGATCTTCCTCTTGTTTTCTCCTTCCCTGCCCAGGATTATCCCTACCCTCTCCTCCGGCACTTCGATCTCAAGCCTCATCGATCTCACCTACGATCTCCTCGTATATCTGGTCTTCGTCAGCCTTTATTCCAAACTTTCGGAAAAATCTTGCGAGGTTTCTGATATCTCTCCTCAGGAATTCCATTGCTTTGGGGTGATCTATGAGCACCGCCTGGCCCATGTCGATGATTACAGGCTTTTCTAAGAGCATTACATTGTATTCGCTCAGATCCGCATGCACGAGCTCTGCTCCTCTGTAAAGCTTTTTTATGTTTTCCAGGATATCGCTGAAAATTTCCTCCACATTTAGTTCAGCCAGTTCCCTGCCAATCTCAGCAAGTGTTGGTGCAGGGATCTCGTTTTCCCCGATGAATTCCATCAGCAGAACGTTCTTCATGTAAGCATAAGGCCTAGGCACGCGAACTCCAGCTTCGTATGCCCTTTCCAGGTTTCTGAACTCCTTCTCGGTCCAGAGGTAAATTTTATCCCTCGGCGATATCCTGTAGTCGAACCTTCTGTCTCCAAAGATGTACTCGTCCATCTTGTCGAATGAG
>CAZZIT010000195.1:0-7992 GCA_964654365.1 uncultured archaeon | reverse complement strand
ACCGCCATCTCTAAGGCTTCTTTCTCAACGAATTCGGCTTCTGGTATCTCTGCATGCCCTGCAGGGTAACACTCGAGGAATTCGACAGGCACGGGGCCAAATGCAGGACGTAGATAAACGTCAGCAGGAATTCCGAAATCTGTCGAGATTACAAGCTTTTCCTTTTCGAATTCCACTTCTTTCAGTGATTCCAGATGCCTTCTGACCGCCGGCCTGTAAAGGGTTTCGATCCCGCAGTAAAGGAACTTTTTCTTGATCCTCGGGTCTGAACTCTCCAGCAGCAACAAGTAATCCTTAATCTGCCTCCAAGCACTGAGAAGGTTTGGATGAGCTCTGATCCTCTTTTCTACCAGCTCGAAAAGGGAATTCTCCTTTATCGCGTTCTTTATCGTCCTTATCTCTGAAAAAGTCACGTAGAGGTTGTGCTCTGCGAGGAATATCTCCCTCTCGCCTTTCTCGAGCTCTCTCACCTCCTCTGGCTCCATTTTTGAGCAATTAGGACAGCTGCATGGGAAATACTGAAGTTCCGAAAGCTTCTTCGTTCCGTAGACCGTGAGATAGCGGTCATCTTTGGCATAGAGAGCATATGCCGCGGAGTCGAAGAGATCGCAACCAAGAGCTACTGCCAAGGCGAAGACCATTGGGTGACCGCAGCCAAAAAGGTGAATGGGTTCAACTCTTAACACGGAACGCACTTCGAGTATGATCCTTGCGAGATCGCTGAACCTGTACGCATCCATCAGTGGAACGACGGCACCTATCGCATAAACGTCGCCACCAATTTTCTTCGCCATCAGCGCACTTTCCCGTCTGAGTTCCGCATGCGTTGAGCCCTGAATCGGCAGAACGAGAAGGGATTCGCCCTTCAACTCCTTTGCCTCCCTCTCCCTTCCGATCGTAATCTCCAAGTCCTTTTTTGCCGTTTCGAAGTCCGCGTCGGGTGGTGTTGGTATGTCCAAGGGAATGATGAAGTCAGAACCAATTTTCTGCTGAAATTCCAGGATTTCTCTGTTGGACACATCCACGTCGCCGTAAAGCATGAGCTGATAGCTACCGCTGTCGGTCATTATGGGCAAATCTACTTCGAGAAGTCCGTGAACACCCTTAGCCATGGCCTCTCTCCTCGACGTCCTATAGATTATGTAGGCGTTTGTTATCAAAGCCTGGGCTCCGAAATCCCTCATTTTTTTCGGAGGGATGAAAGGGATGTTCGGATTTATAACGGGCAGAACCGCAGGAGTCTCAATCCTTCCGTGAGGTGTATCCAGCCTGCAAATTCTTCCAAGAACATCCTTTGCAGTTATTTCGAAATCCATGATTTCCAAAGGGCTTCAGGGCAAATAACGGTTTCGAACCGAGGAGTCGAAAGTATTTTCATCCATCAATTGCATTGGCAGCAATGGAGCCGACCAGGTTAAGGGATATTTCGAGCTCAATGATTAGAAGGATGTTCGAAGTGGTGGAGAAGGCAAAAAGAGAGGGAAAGGACATCGTTAGCCTCACAATCGGGGAGCCAGACTTTACGACGCCTGTGGAGGTAATCGAAAGGGCTTGTAGGGCGATGAATGAGGGCTTCACACACTACACATCGAACTTCGGCATAGAGGAACTAAGGATTGCAATTGCCGAGCGATACGGTGTGTCAAAGGAAGAGGTCATGGTAACAACAGGTGGGAGCGAGGCCCTGATGAACGCAAGTCTTGCCTTCATTGAGGAAGGCAGCAGAGTCGTGATTCCCTCACCCTCCTTTCTCAGCTACTTCACCTATGCAAAGCTCTGCAGGGCAAAGATAGAGGAGGTAAAGACGCACGAAAGCGAATTCGTTCCGACTCCGGAAAGCATTGCCGAGGTTATGAGCAGAGATGTGAGCGCCGTGTTTCTGAACTATCCGAATAATCCCACTGGGGCTGTGATCGACAAGAGATCTGCCGAGGAGATCGTGAAGATCGCAGCGGACTATGGAGCTGTTGTGATAAGCGATGAGATCTACGACAGGATATACTACGATAAAAGACCCCATTCCCTTGCGGGGCGCGAGAACGTTGTTGTTGTAAACGGTTTTTCAAAATCACTCGCAATGACAGGGTGGAGAATAGGTTTCGTAATTGCAAGGAAGGAGCTAATGGACTCAATGCTGAAGGTGCATCAGGTAAACGGAGTCTGCGCTCCTGCTTTCGCTCAAAAGGCAGTCGCAGAAGTGATGCAGAGCGGGGAGTTTGACTTTATCGTGGACAAGATGGTCTCGGAGTTCAGAAAGAGGAGAGATTTCGTATACGGTGAGCTCAGCAAGCTATACTGGACAGTAAAACCAGAGGGGGCATTTTACATGTTCATAGACGTAAGGGAAGACTGTATGAAGTTCTCTGAAAAGCTTATAGATTACGGTGTCGCCGTTACTCCCGGAAAAGCCTTTGGAAGCTGGAACGATAGTTTCGTCAGGATAAGCTATGCGAACTCAATGGAAAATCTAAGGAAAGCAGTAGATAGGATAAAGCGCTACTATGAAGATCAGGAAGCTCAGGGATGAAGACCTCGTCGATGCAGTCAGAGTTCTGGCCCTATCATGCGATAGAGAGCTGAATGCAATCTTTAAGGACGTCGACGTTGCAAGGGAAATCTTATTTGAATTTTTTAAGATGAACAAGGAAGGCTGCTACGTTGCAGAAGATGGGCGGATCTTGGCCTTCACATGGGTTATGATCCAAAAGGTGAATCCTTTAAATTTTTTAAGGGAACGTTTGGGGCTCATCGACGGCCTAAGGGCTTACCTGCTTCTGAAATTCTTTTTAAGAAAACCGAAAAAGGGAGAATGTTTTCTCGTTTTCCTTGCTGTTTCTCCACTGAGACGCGGTAGCGGTATCGGTACCGCTTTGATGGAGAAAGTGATCGGAGACCTCAGGGGAAAAAAGATGCGTCGAATTAGCTGCATACTTCCTGCTGACAGCGATGCTGTGGCTTTTTTCAGAAAACTCGGATTCGAAGTGGACGGCTTCTTTGAGAACAAGCTCGCTGAAAAATACTTCTTCTCGAGACAGTGGATTTTGATGGGTAAAGATTTATCTTCATAGAGAATACTTCTCGCATGCGCAATTTCGGGATACTTGCAATCTCAATTCTGCTAATCCTAAACGCCGCAATTTACATTCTTGCAGGTCTCGGGATGGTCTTATTCAAGGAAGAAGTGCTTCCGATAATTCAGAAGGAGTTTGAGACCGTTGCCGAAGGTTATGAACTTCCAGACAGTATTTTCGAGGAGCTCTATTACCTCGTCTCGGTTGTGATCGTGGCACTCGCCCTCTTATTTCTCCTAAGCGCAACTGGCATCTTGATGCTGAAAAACTGGGCCAGAATTCTCACAGTAATCCTTTTCGCATTCCAGCTTACTTATTCCGTCCTCCTTCTCCCCTACGATCCCCTCGGAGTAATAAATGTCCTCATCGCAGCTCTTGTGATATGGTATCTGCTGAGAAAGGATGTCGGGGATATATTATGGGCCAGAAGGTTGAGCATAGAAGAAAGAATTCTCGGGCGAAAGGGTTAAATATCGAAAGGTCAAGGAGTTTTGCCGACGGTCATAGGAGCGGGGGAAACACCCGGACTCATTCCGAACCCGGAAGTTAAGCCCCGTTCCGTTCCGCGTTGTACTGGGTTCCGAGAGGTCCCGGGAAGCGCGGAAACTGTCGGCTTCTGATAGAAAAATATATTGATTGAGTGGGCCTTATCTGTTTATGAGACTCTGGCCCTTGCTCGTGCTTTCGATGCTGGTAATCTGCTGTGCAGATAGAGCTGAGATTCCAAGGAGTCCCGATCTTTACATTTCCGTTCCATTTTCTTATTTTCCACCGAAATACACGTGCGACGGCGAAGATATCTCCCCTCCTGTTGAGATCTACGGCGTGATGGAAAACGCGAAAAGCCTTGCAATCATCTTAGATGATCCCGACGCCCCCTTTGGAGTGTTCACCCACTGGATTATCTGGAACATTCCTCCAGATACTGAGAATATACCTGAAGGAATTCCAAAAGAGCCCATCGTTGAGAGTCCGATCAGGGCTGTTCAGGGCAAAAACGATTTTGGGAAATTTGGCTACAATGGCCCCTGCCCACCGAGCGGAATTCATAAATACCGTTTCAAGCTTTACGTTCTTGACACTACTCTAAGCTTAGGCCCTTCCGCAACTAAGGCCGATCTCGAAAATGCAATGAAAGGGCACGTTTTGCAGTTCTCAGAATTCACGGCAAGCTACGGTAGAGTGAAATGAAGATAAAAGTCAGAGTGAGACCAAATGCGAGAGAGACAAAGGTAGAGCAATTGGAAGACGAGTTTGTAGTTTCAGTCAGGGCTCATCCAGTAGAGGGCAGAGCTAATTCGGAGCTAATAGAGGCTCTTTCCGAGTACTTTCGTGTGCCAAAGTCAAGGATCAGGATAGTCGCAGGCCTAAGATCGAGGAAAAAAATTGTGGAGATCGACTAATCTATCTCGAGCTCCCTCAGCTTCTCTTCACTCGGAACCCCGTTAATCCACTTTCTGTACTCGTAGTACTCCTGCAACTGCCTCATCACGTCGGGAACGTTTCCCGCACTGCCACCTTCAAGGGGCTGCAGAACTACCTGCGGAAGCCTGTCGTCCTCAGCCCTTACTCCACACTTGAGATCGTAAAGCCTCTTGAGCGTAAAAATCCTTTCTCCAGTCCTGGCCAAGCTCTCGAGATCGTAATCGAAGCCAGTTGCGAACTTGAGCATACTTGCGAGCATCGTTGGGGTTACGGGCATAAAGGCGCACATAGTCACAGCGTTGAAGAGCTCCGTGAAGTTCTGAACTTTGGCAACAAGAACTCCCTTGCCTTCATTTGCAAATCTGTCGTTTGAGATTATGCCGTATTCGTCGATGACCTTTCCCATTTCGTAAAGATACATCTGATGCGGTAGGTGGCATGCACCCCTCACGTGCACAGCGTATGCGCATGCGAGAGAAGCGAAGGCCCTCGCATCGTGCATGGGAATTTCCAGCCCCTTGACATGCGCTCCCCAGCCCTTAACGTTGTACTTCTCTTCCAGGAATTTAACGCCTTCTGCTAGCTCGGAACCGACGCCTTGCTTGAATGCTATCTCTCTTACAAGTTCCTTTACTCTTTCGCTATCCCCCCACCTGACTCCAAAGTTCCCGATGCCTCTCTCCGTCATCCACATTGCGAAGGCAATCGAGACACCTGCCGAGATCGTGTCCAGACCGAGATCGTTGCACATGTGGTTCAGTTCTACGATGGCATCGAGACTTTCGTTGAGCTGGAGAGACCCAAACGATGCAACTGTTTCGTATTCGGGACCGTGAATTTTCCTTCCTTTCAGCTCCACAACTCTCCCACATCTGACTATGCAGCCCAAGCATCCGTCGTTCCCTTTCAGAATGGAGCCGGCCATTGCAGAACCTGAGATATTTGTTGCGGAGGGGAACTGTCCCTGAGAGAAGTATTTGACCGGCAGGTCTCCAAAAGCTTCGGCATTCTCGACGTATCCCGAGGTTCCGAGTTCTCTGAGCATGTTGCAGGTGAAATCGTTGTTTATCGTCTCTATTAACTGGGATACAGTTTCCCTGAATTTTTCACTGTCGGAAAGCTTTATTTCTGACTTTTCTCCGGGATCGTAGCAAACTGCAATGCCCTTCAGCTTTTTTGATCCCATAACAGCTCCCATCCCCGTTCTGCCCGCATGCCTTGAATTATCTACCTGTATGCACGCGTATTTTACCATATTCTCTCCTGCAGGCCCTATTACCGCGGTGGAAGTCCTCTTTTCACTCAGTTCTTTCTCTATCGTCTCCTGAGCTTCGTAGCACCCCTTCCCCCAAATTCCGTCTGCATCCCTCAGCTCGGCACCGTTTTTGTCCACTTTCAGGTAAACTGGTTTCTCGCTTTTGCCCTCAATGATCAAACCGTCCCATCCCGCGTATTTCAGATAAACTGCCATTTTTCCTCCAGAATTCGATTCTCCCCAGATCTTCGTGAGCGGACTTCTGGCACAAAAGGCGAGCTTGCTCGTTGCCGGAGCAGGTGTCGCGGTGAGAGGGCCAGTCATGAGCACGATCGGATTATCGGCTGATAACGGATCCTTTTCGTAAGTCCTCATCTGGTAGTGAATCCTTATGCCCATCCCAGCTCCGCCCACGAACAGCCTTGCATCCCTCTCGTTTAAGGGCAAGATAGAAGTGCTTCTATCCGCTAAATTTACCCTCAGGAGTCTTCCACAGTACGCGAACATCTTCCACCCCTAAAAATCTATTCTTTTCCCTTCGAAGGCGTATTCGTAGATCATCCTGGTCTGGTCGTAATCTGGAATTCTCGGGCTCATTCCAAGGCTGGAGTCGTTCAGCGTGTTCATAACTAAGCTCTCAAGATTTTTCTCGAAGTCCTCTCTGCTGATCAATTCGGAAAGCCTTGTCGGCAGTTCAACCCTCCTCATCAAATCAAAAATCCTGTCTATGAGCATCTCGGCACTTTCAAGACCCAGTTTTCTCGCAAGAGAATCCATCCTTTCCCTTGCATCACTCTTCAGGTAGAACTGCAT
Organism: uncultured archaeon; assembly: GCA_964654365.1. GTDB lineage: Archaea > Halobacteriota > Archaeoglobi > Archaeoglobales > Archaeoglobaceae > WYZ-LMO2. The sequence continues at coordinate 1,428 of CAZZIT010000195.1, read as the reverse complement.
CACGTATGGCAGAAAGATGCCCACGCTCACCCCATGGTGAACCTTGAATATAGCTCCGAATGTGTGTCCCAGTGAGTGGGCCAGACCGACCTGGGAATTTCCGAAACCTAAGCCAGCCATTGTCGCTGCTATGTGCATTTTCGCCCGAGCTTCAGCATCACCCATGTACGATTTTTCTAGGTTATTCAGAATGATCTCGACAGCCTTTTCGCAGAGCGCATCGCTAAAGTCGTTCCTCCAAATCGACACGATCCCCTCGACTGCATGCGTAAGAGCGTCAAGTCCTGAGCCTGCGATTAGCTTCTTCGGCATGGTCGCAACCAATCTGTAATCGAGGATCGTAACATCTGGCACTACTTCCTTGTTTGCAGGCGTTAGCTTTCTGTGCTCTACTTTATCTGTAAGGACGGAAGTCCAGGTTACGTCCGCACCCGTTCCGCTCGTGGTTGGAATTGCGATCAGCTTTGCCTTTTTCGTGTAACCAAGCTCGAATAGATCGGTGAAGGGTGTAATTGCTATCGGATCTATATCCAGCTCCATGAGGATTCTCGCAGCCTTTGCAACGTCCATAACACTTCCGCCGCCAACAGCGACTATCAGCTGGGGCTGAAGTTCCCTCGCCAATTTCGCACACTTGAGCGCAGTGTCTATGCTCGGCTCCGGTTCCACTTCGCTGAATACCTCTATTTTTTCAGCCCTGAGGCTGTTCTTGACCATTTCAGCGAATCCAAGCTTTAATATTGATTCGTCTGCCACTATAAGAACCCTGCTTGCTTTTTCGCCTTCGAGAAATGTGAGAGCGTCATCTCCGTAAACGATAAGCCTCGGCGAGACGAAGGTCCACATATTCCCACTAACTCTTCTCTATCGGAACCGAGGCCATCAGCTGGCTAAATCTGTTCACCGTTGCCGTATTTCTCATCATGTAACCCAGATCTCCCTTCAGCTTGAGCTTGCCCCTCATGATCTGGGTCGTTGGATCGACCTTTCCAAGCACGATTTCCTTGAACGCGGAAAAAGGCCCGCTGAGGATAAATCTCGGATTCTTTACATCCTGAGGAGCTACTGGCTCTGAGTGCCTCATTTCTCCGTGCCAGAAGTCCATCCAAATGTACGTTGCGGCACCCTTTATGTCTTCGAGCTTTATCTGCGCGACCTTTTTTGCCATCTCCTCCAGATTGAGCTTCGAGGGATCTAAATCGTGATCCAGCTCCAGACCGAGCATTTTTATGAATTTCTCTGTTGGTGTCCCCCTGAAACTCGCCCTTCTATCTTTGGGAATCGCCGCCAGCATTGAAATTAACCCACCAAGAATCTTCGGGTTCTGGAAATCCCTCAGGGCCTCCTGATCGATCTCGACGATGCAGAGGTAATCCCCCTCCCAGTTCGCAGCGACCTTTTTGTAGAGTTCGTCGCTGTTAACCCTCT
>CAZZIT010000194.1:0-10892 GCA_964654365.1 uncultured archaeon | reverse complement strand
GGATGCCCTGACCGCAGATGCTCAGGCAGCGCTTAGGAGGACTATGGAAATGTTTTCGAGAAGCTGCAGATTCATTTTAAGCTGCAACTACGTCAGCAGAATTATTGAGCCAATCCAAAGCAGATGTGCCGTCTTCAGATTAAAGGCTGTACCAAAGGAGGCAATGAGGAAGAGACTTCTGGAGATCTGTGAAAAGGAAGGAGTTAAGATAACGGAAGATGGGATTGAGGCAATCCTTTACGTCTCGGGTGGAGATTTCAGGAAAGCAATCAACGCATTGCAGGGAGCTGCGGCAATTGGAGAGGTTGTGGACCGGGAGAATATCTTTCAGATCACTGCCACCGCCCAGCCCCAGGAGATCGCGGAAATTCTCGAAACAGCGCTGAACGGAAAGTTTGAAGAGGCGAGGGAAAAGCTGAACAAACTCATGCTCGAATACGGAATGAGCGGGGAGGATGTGGTTGCGCAACTCTTCAGGGAGATCACGAATTCGAATATAAACGAAAAGATGAAGGTTCTTCTCGTCGACAGGCTTGGAGAGATCGACTTCAGACTGACGGAGGGAGCAAACGAAAGAATTCAGCTTTCAGCATTTTTGGCCTACGTTTCGACGCTTTCAAAGAAGTGATGTGGTCGGAGTACAGGAAAAAAAGATTGGTGTGCTACGAGAAGGCAAAAGAGGAGGGAAAGGTGGACGAGGATATAATTCCACTCTTGGAGAGAATTAACGGTAAGGAGAGCTATGTAACGCTTTCAAGCTGCAGCGGTAGGATAGCTGTCATCGACCTTGAAAGCTTTGGAGATAAAAAATCCTCGCGATTTCTGGGAAAGTGGCACAATTTAGCCATATTTGAAGATGTGCTCGAGTGTATTCGTAGCTGTAAACGTCAGGGTTGGCTGATTCAGGATCCGCCAATAATACATGTTGCCTGCAGGGATCTGGATTCCGCTAAGAATCTGCTGACGGTCGCTAACAACTCGGGATTCAGAAGGAGCGGAATAATCTCGCTGAAGAATTATGTCGTTGAAATGGCCTCTTTCGAGAGACTGGAGCTTCCTGTGGTTTTTGAAGGGAAAAAGATAGTGGACGACGACTATTTGCGGATCGCTGTCGATATTGCGAACGAGAAGCTAAAAAAGGGAAAAATAAAGCTGAAAAGACTTGAGGAAATGCTCACTTCCTTGTGAAAAGCAAGCCAATCGCGGAGACAAAAAGGGCAGCGAATACCGCTGCGGCAAATCTGTATATTGAGTCTCTGATCTCTGGATTCGCAACGTAACCAGCGGTCCCCCAGATGACCAAGCCGATGGAAATCGCGATGAATGCGGAAGTGAAGTGTTTTCCAACCCTCCTTCCCTCACTGTAAGCATCTATCGCTCTTGCCATAGCTATTGCGACCGCAGAAAGCGTGATCCATGCTATGCTGTAGAAAATGAAATTCGCAACCGCCAAGTGCGGAACAGTGTATGCAATGGAAGCGTTGAAACCAGTGGCAAATCCAATGAGCATCAGAATTCCTGCTCCGAGATAGAAGACGAAGGATAGCCTTCCCTCGCTCACGCTTTTTCTCATTCCCTCCACAATGCTTCCGAAGTATTTGTCCAAACCATATGCTTTGGCCACGAAATAAATACCCAGAAAAAGAATTATCCCTCCAACACCCCACTCAGGGTGCTGTATCAGGAGAAAGAACGAGTAGACGAGGAAAATTATACCTACGGGAGCGAGAGTGATCCTTGCAACCTTTGGTTCGTTGAACATCCTCCTGAGCAAAAAGTAAGTGCTTTCAAGTGTCTTGCTCTGCTTTACAACGACCCTGTGGAGCAGATCTACTTTAAATCTCGAGTAAACGAGGGGCATTACGAATTCGTCCTCAGAACCATCAGTTACGACGATCACACTTTCCGGATTTAGTTTTAATAGGATCATGTCGAGCTGTTCGGCGATCTTCGTATCCGAAACCTTGCCAACGTTTTTGTCACCCGTAACGACGACGACTTCGCAGTCCTCTCCTTTCTGGATGAGCTCGTCGTAGAGCTTGATCGCGGAAAACATGGCATTGGCATCCGAATCCTCGGGATCGGCCAGCATGAGCCTTACTGCAGCCTGAAGAACGTTTTCCCTCCCAATAACAGGAGAAGCTATCCCGACTTTCTGTCCGAGATCGTCGTCTCTGTCAATCGCTATTATAACCTTCTTTGCCACAAAATGGATTTGAGCAAAAAATATATAAGATTATCTCGACTTCCCAAACATTTCTCTCGCTATCGTGTTCAGCTGGACTTCCTTTGTTCCCTCGTAGATCTCCGTGATCTTCGCATCCCTGAGAAATCTCTCGACCTCATACTCTGCGATGTAGCCGTAGCCGCCATGCATCTGCACGGCCTCATCACAAACCTTTACGGCAAGCTTTCCTGCAAGATATTTGGCCATTGAGGTGAGGGCGGGATCTGGCTTCTTGGCATCGAAATTCCAGGCTGCTTTGTAAACTAGAAGTCTCACTGCCTCGATCTCTGCTCTAAGATCTGCCATCCTGTGCTGTAAAGCTTGAAAAGCTCCTAAGGGCTGTCCAAACTGCTTTCTCTGCTTCAGGTAGTTCACGGTTCTGTCAAATGCACCCTGAGCTATTCCCAGTGCCTGCGCCGCGATCTCGATTCTGCTCTCGTTGAAGAATTCTAGCACTTGGTAGAAACCTCTGTTCAGCGTTCCTATAACGGCGCTTTCGTCAAGCCTGAGGTCTTTGAAAGCAACTTCTCCCGTTGGAGATGCCCTTATGCCGAGTTTGCCCTTTATCGGAGTTACCCTGATCTCATCGCATTTCTTTGCCAAGAAAAGCGTGAATCCGCGGTAGCGGGGCTGTGTCTCTTCGGTTACAGCCAGTATGATGAAGTAATCTGCAATCGGAGCATTCGTGATAAAGGTCTTGGAGCCGTTGATGACCCATTCGTCTCCATCTTTCACAGCCCTCGTTCTAATGGCTGTGAGATCGCTTCCCGCTTCTGGTTCGGTGTAGCAACCCGCAGTTATCGCCTTCCCTTTTGCAACCTTTGGAAGAACTTCGCTCTTCTGCTCCTCGCTTCCAAACATCATCAAAAGCTCTGTTGAGAAGTCTGAAAGTATCAGAGCACTTCCTATGGTGCTGTCTGCCCTGCAAAATTCTTCTGCTACCAGTATGTTCTCCAAGCAACCCATTCCAGCTCCTCCATATTGCTCAGGGAAGTGCAATCCGATAAAGCCAAGTTCACAGGCCTTTTTCCATAGCTCCTGCGGAAACTCCTCTTTTTTGTCTAACTCCTCTGCTTTTTCCTTCAAAAACTCCTTCGTCGCGAACTCCTTCGCGGCTCTCCTTATATCCTCCTGTTCCTGAGTAAACTCGAAGTCCATGGAAATCGTGCTGCGACTTCTTTAACTAATTTTCGATTTTGAACCCGCAGCAGCAGCTCTTGCTATGGACTCAGATCAGCATGTTGAGCCCCTCGACAAAGGCCTCAACGGATGCCATGACTATGTCTGCCCTCGCTCCGCGAGCGGTGACGATCTTGTTCCCGCGCTTCAGCTGAACCACAACGTCTACGAGCGCATCCGTTCCGCCAGTTATGGCATCTACGTGATAGCTTACGAGCTTTATGTCAGAGTAGTCCTTTATTGCCTTCCTTATCGCATTTATGGCTGCATCTACAGGTCCAACACCAATCGCAGCCTCGATCCTCTCCTCACCGTTGACCTTCAGCTTCACGCTTGCCATCGGCATAGTGCTCTTTCCAGTCAGTATTGCAAAGTCTTCCAGCTTCACTTTTTTTTCGCTCTTTATCTGGAGAACAGTCTCTATGATCGTTCTCACGTCTGCATCCGTAACCCTCTTCCCGAGATCTCCGAGCTCCTTTATTCTTGCAAGTATCTCGTCCATTTGCTCCTTTGTTGCAGAGTAGCCAAGTTCCTTGAGTATTGCCTCAACACTTGCCCTTCCTGCGTGCTTTCCGAGGACAATTACACGCCTTCTTCCGACAGTCTCAGGAGATATCGGCTCGTAGGTTCTCACATCCTTTAGCAGTGCGGAGGTGTGAATCCCGCTCTCATGCGTAAACGCGTTCTCGCCAACGATTGGCTTGTTCGGTGGTACGACAACTCTCGTGAACTTCTCAACGAGCTTGGAGAGCGGATAAAGTCTTTCCTTGATTATACCTGTGTTTATTCCGTAGAGGTATTCGAGAACCATGCAGACCTCTTCGAGCGATGCATTTCCTGCCCTCTCACCAATTCCATTTATCGTGGCATGAAACTCGTTCGCCCCGCTCTTCACGGCATAAACAGTGTTCGCAGTTGCAAGTCCAAAATCGTCATGGCAGTGAATCGCGAGCGGGCTCCTCAATTCTTTCCTTAGCCTGCTCACTATTTCTGAAGCCCTCTCAGGTGTAAGGACCCCCACAGTGTCAGCAAATGTCAGCCTGTCAGCCTTTGCCTCTTCTCCAGCCTTAAGCAGAGATATAACGAAGTCGAGATCGGCTCTGGATGCATCTTCAGCACCGAATTCAACGATCAGACCTCTCTCCTTCGCATACTCAACGGCCTCAACGCTCTTCTCGATCACGAACTCCTTACCCTTTCCAGGGAATTTCGCGTTGATGTGGTATTCTGATGAGGGGGCAACCATGAAGATGGAATCAGCATTTGCTTCAGCAGCCGCATCAATGTCTTCCTTCCTTATCCTTGCAAAGCTGCAGATCTCCGCCTTAAGCCCCCTCTCGGCTATCGCCTTAATCGCTTTGAAATCACCTTCAGAGGCAACAGCAGTTCCAGCTTCGATTATGTCAACACCAAGAGCATCCAAAGCTTCGGCTATCATCAACTTCTGCTCTACCGTAAGCGAAACTCCTGGAGTTTGCTCTCCGTCTCTCAGCGTGGTGTCGAGAACGAGAACTTTCACGTACACCCTTCTGAGTCGTGATTAAAAAGGTTATCCAAATTCACGAGATGTTTATTTTTGAACGACAGATTCAAAGGCCCTTCTTATCTTCTCGTAGCTTTCCTCAAGCGCTTCGGGGATTATCTGCACGTCCGCAAGCACAGGCATGAATGAAGTGTCCCCGCTCCATCTCGGAACGACGTGGAAGTGCATGTGCTCGGCAATTCCCGCTCCAGCGACCTTTCCAAGGTTTACGCCCAGGTTAAAGCCATCAGGATTCATCGAAAGCCTTATCGCCTTCATTGAGAGATTTACGAGCTTCATGATCTCGAGAAGCTCATCATCGCTTAGATCCTCAGTGGATGGCACGTGCCTCTTGGGACACACCATCACATGTCCGGGATTATATGGATGGCGGTTCATGATCACGAAGCTCCTTTCTGCCTTGTAAACCACAAGCATTTCCCTTTCGTCTCCCCTTACTGCGGAACAGAAAACACAATCCTTTGGTTTCGTTGCCAAGACGTATCTTATCCTCCAGGGAGCGAAGATCCTTTCCATGAAAGGAATGAGTTATGAATTTTAAAAACTTTCCAAAATTTTTTCGAGTTTTGCGAACTCCGAGAGCAGATGACTCTTTATCCTCGCAACTACAACCTTCGGATCCTCGGCCCCGTAGACGTAGCCGATCCAACCTTTTTCGACAAGCCTTCTCCTTATTATCCCCCTTCTGTGTAGCTCCCTCAGCCTTTCTCTAACGAACCTCGTTGATAGGTTGAGCTCCTTTGCTATCTCCCTCACGCTGAGCTCCTTCCTTTCAAGCAGCAGGGTGTAGATTCTGTGGTCGGAAGGCTTAAGGTCCAGCCCCTCCAGTATTTTTATTACCTCCCTGAGCATTTTCTACCCCCTACCTTTGAACTCGAAAGATCATAAGGTATATAAACATTACGAAACGGTAATTACCATGGACAAACTCGAGCTTTTCACGGGCTTCGTCGTCAATCCCTTAACAAGAAAGGCACTGAAGGGCATTTCCAGCTACTGCGATCATTGCGGAAAGAACAGGATCGAGGTTGCTCTCGAACTTTTCGTCGGAGCAAGGAATGAAGCCTGTTGGAAGTGCAGGCTTGCGGAAAAGATTGTAAGGCCAGTCCTTCTCAGGGGGGCTGAAGCCTACAATGTTGGTGAAGAGGAGCTGAAGGAAAAGTTCAGGGATCCCCACTGGAGAAAAGGGCTGGCAAGCGTACTTAAAGGAATAGCCGAGTTTGGAGTAAGAAAGCCCTTCGTACCCGGGGCCCCCTTCCAGGTTGTGTGGGATATAACCTACGCGTGCAATTTGAAATGCAGGCACTGCTACGCCACGGCAGGAAAAGCCCTCGAGGACGAGCTGACGACCGAGGAAGCCTTAGACACAATAGATAAACTCGCAAAGCTCGGGGTTACCATAATAGCCTTTTCAGGCGGTGAGCCTTTGGTTAGAAAGGACATATTCCAGCTAACAAGCTACGCTGCAGATAAAGGGATCTACGTTGCCATTGCAACGAACGGAACGCTTATAAGTGAAGAAATGGCGAAGAGGATGAAGGAGAACGGCGTGAGATATCTGCAGATCAGCTTGGACGGGCTTAGAGATACGCACGACTCTTTCAGGGGTATAAGGGGCTGCTTTGACAGAACGGTTGAAGGTATAAAGAATGCGGTGAAGCATGGATTCTTCGTCAACGTATCGATGACGGTGACGAAGCTGAACTACGATGAAGTTCCCGCAGTCATCGAGCTATGCGAGAAGCTCGGAGTTGACTGGTTCATGCACTACAACTTCATCCCAACGGGCAGAGGAAGGGAAATTGTCGACCTAGACATTCTACCAGACCAGAGAGAGAACTTGCTCAGAATGCTGTACGAGAGGAATGGAAATTCGAAGTTGAGCTTGCTATCAACAGCTCCGCAGTTCGCGAGGTTTGCCTTGCAGTGCGACGGCGGGATGATACCGACGCATTTCTACAATTTAAACGCAGGCGAGCGGCTCAGACAGCTTGCCGAGTTCATCGGGGGCTGCGGTGCCGGAAGGTTTTACTTCGCAATCAAGGCGAACGGAGACATTCAGCCCTGCGTATTCTTCCCGCTTGTCGTAGGCAACGTGAGGGTCGACGACCTCGAGGATCTTTGGAAGAAAAACGAGGTTTTCGAAGCTCTGAGGGAAAAGGACAGACTTGAGGGTTGCGGAGAATGTAGCTACCGCTACGTTTGCGGCGGTTGCAGGGCAAGGGCTTTCAACTACTTCGGTGACTATCTGAAGCCAGATCCGGGCTGTATAAGGAACAAGGCCCTCTGGAAAACTCTCGTCATATGATCACACTGGTAAACCCGAATGCAAATGTGGAAGTCGTAAGCAGGCTTGAAATCTCGACTCCTCCTCTTGGTATCGGCTATCTTGCATCCGTTTTGCGAGAGAAGGGGTTTAAGGTAAGAATTATCGACGATCTCGTGGAGAAGCTCGGATTTGAGGAACTTCTACGGAGGATCAGGGATTCTGTAATCGTTGGAATTACCTCGACAACTCCAACCTTCAACTCCGCTCTGAACTATGCGAGAAAAATAAAAAATGCTTTGAAAGACGTCTTCGTCATCCTCGGCGGTGTTCACGTTTCTTTTGAGCCCGAAAAAGCTCTTATGAATGACTTCGTGGACGCAGTTTGCATAGGGGAAGGGGAGGAGACGATAGTAGAGGTCGCTGAGAGGGTTGAAGCAGGAAAGAGCCTTGAAGGCGTTAAGGGGGTTTACTACAGGGAAAGCGGGAAGATCAGGAAGAACGATCGTAGGGGATTCATCGACGACCTTGACTCCATTCCCTTCCCAGCTTATGATATGATGCCCTTAGAGAAGTACACGGTTCTGGGCGACAAGCTCAAGCAGTTCCCCGTGATAAGCTCTCGTGGCTGCCCTTTCGCGTGCCGTTACTGCAGCTCATCGCTGTTTATGGGTCACAGATACAGGGCGAGGAGCGCAGAAAATGTTGTCGATGAAATCGAGTGGCTCTGCGAAGAATTTGGCGCGAGGCACATCGCCTTTAGCGACGACACTTTCACGCTCGGTAAAAAGAGGGTTCTGGAGATCTGCAACGAGATCAAGAGGAGGGGTCTGGAGGTCACTTGGAGCTGCTCCTCCCGCATTGACACGATCACGGCGGAAATGCTGAGGATTATGAAGTCTGCGGGCTGTGTAGCGATCTACTACGGCATCGAGTCTGCGAGCAAGAGGATCCTTGAATACTACAAGAAGAAGATCTCGCTTGAAAAAGCCAAGGAAGTCGTGAAAGCGACTAAAAGGGCAGGAATAGCTGCGATATGCTCCTTCATCGTTGGAGCACCCATGGAGACAAAGAGGGAAATGAACGAGACACTCAGGTTTGCACTGAGACTCGATCCCGATTACGCGCAGTTCTCAATACTGACACCCTATCCCGGTACTGAGATCTACAGGGAGGCAAAAGAGAGGAATTTGCTGCTTACCGAAAACTTTGAGGAATACACTGCAGGAAAGCCCGTGCTTAAAACGCTTGTATCCCCCAAAGAGCTTGCCAAATTCTTGAGAAAATGCTACATGCGGTTTTACATCCGTCCGGGCTTCATACTCAGGGAGCTCAGGAAGGGCAATGCCCGCCTGATTCTCAGGGTTCTGAAGAAGTCTCTCGTTCAATCTTAAAAAATTTTGAATTGTTTATAGAGCCTTCAGAATACACTCTTTCAGCAAACCTGCTACGCTGATTTTCGAGAAAATTCGCTCTACCGTGTCTGTTGCCGTGATCTCCGAAATTCCTGAAGAGAACAGCTTGATGGCTGCAAAATCTGCAAGAACCGCATGAATGCAGGCCGTTTCAACCCTTTTTGCACCAAGTTCGTAAAGCCTCTTGGCAGCCTCCACAACCGTTCCGCCTGTGGAAATTATATCGTCCACTATCACGACTGTTTTTCCCAGAACATCGAGTTTCTTCGGGGCAATTTCGACGGTCTGGGCATCTATTCTTCTCTTTTCTAACCAGTCCCATTCGCAGTTCGCAAACCTTGCCGCGGTCTTCACTCTTTCAGCTGATCCCTTGTCGGGAGAAACCATTACCACTTCTCTTTCCCTGAAATGTTCCCCGATAAGGGGCATGGCATCCAAGTCCATAAGCTTTCTGAAGTATTCCTTTGCCTTGTTGCTGTGTATGTTCACGGTAAGAACCCTTTCTGCCCTTTCTTCGATCGTCTTTGCAACGGCCCTTATGCTCACGGCTTCTCCTTTCAAAAATTCACGATCCTGCCTCGCGTAGCCCATGTATGGAATTACGGCCGTTATCTCTCCCTTCAGTGCGTCGAAAAGAAGGTTCAGAAGAACTATGTCCTCTGAGGAGCACAGACTTCCAACCAGTATGTGGGAGTTTTCTTCGCTTAGAACTCTGACATAGAGCTCCCCGTCGGGAAATTTCCTGTACTGGACCTCTGCAATCTTTACTCCGAGGCTCTCAGCAACTCTCTTTCCAAGCATCGGAGATGAAGGGCAGAGCACGAGATCCATAAAAAATTGAGGGGTCACTTGGTTTTATAAATTCTCAGAAGCTCCACGGGAATCGGGAGAACTATCGTGGTATTCTTTTCCGCCGCAACATCGGTTAGCGTCTGCAGGTATCTGAGGAATAAAGCACTCTCGCTCTGCGCGAGAACGTCTGCCGCCTCTTTCAACCTCATTGAAGCCTGATATTCTCCTTCCGCCCTTATGATCTTCGACCTTCTCTCCCTCTCTGCCTGGGCCTGCATCGCCATAACTCTGCGCATTTCTTCAGGCAGTTCCACATCCTTGATCTCGACCGCTGTAACCTTTATGCCCCATGGATTCGTCGCCTCGTCGATGATCTGCTGGAGTCTTACGTTCAGCTTTTCCCTCTCCGAGAGCACCTCATCGAGTTCAGCCTGGCCTATGATACTCCTGAGCGTTGTCTGAGCAATCTGGGCGGTTGCATACATGTAGTTGAATACCTCTGTTACCGCCTTTGCCGGATCAACAACACGGTAGTACACAACTGCGTTCACCTTCACTGTGACGTTATCCTTCGTGACAACTTCCTGGGCGGGTACGTCATAAGTCACGGTTCTCAGATCCACGATCACGATTTTATCCAGTATCGGAATTATGAAGAAAAGCCCTGGTCCCTTTGCTCCGACGAGCCTTCCGAGTCTGAATATTACGCCTCTCTCGTATTCTTTCACTATTTTTATAGAAGACGCTAAAAACAGCAGCAAAATTATGGCCAAACCAATCCAGTACCATTCCATAATTTGAGTCACCATCTCATTTATTAAGCTTTTTGCGGAAGTGGCACATGTTCTTCAGAACCCTTACTGCCCTTTCAGGGGTCGGATAAACCGGGAAGTTATTCTCTATTCGCCTTTTCACTTCGACGAGCATCTCCAGGTCCTCCTTCATCGTGAAGACTATCGGCTTTGAATACCTCTTGAATTCCCCGAGTAAGTCGAGATCAAGACCAAGAAGGCTCGGAATGAATATTCCCGAGACTATTGCGTCGACATTTTCGTCCTCACAGAGCAGCTTAAGGACATCGAAAAGAACCATGTCCCCGGACTTCTCTATCAGAGGATATAGATCGATCGGATTCTGGACGGTATGCCACTCGGGAGCCAGTTCCTGGAGCTTTCTCTTAGTTCTCTCCGAGAAATCCGCAATTTTCATTCCACTCTCTTCCACTGCATCGGCAGACATCACACACTCGGCTCCCGATGGCTGGATGACCCCCACTCTTTCCCCCTTGGGTATAGGATTTAGTGCAAGGGACCGGAGGGTGTCTATGAATTCCTCGTAGTCCTTTAACTTCAGAACCCCTACCTGCTTACAAACGCCCTCGAAAATCTCATCCCCTTTCGATATAGATGCCGTGTGGCTGAGTGCGCTCCTCTTTCCAGCTTCCGTTCTTCCAGATTTCAGAATCACTAT
>CAZZIT010000193.1:0-1507 GCA_964654365.1 uncultured archaeon | reverse complement strand
GCGGAAGATGCGACAGGGAAATAGTCAGTGCCATAAGGCTGTTCTCGGTCACACAGGATACAAGCTTGCTCGATGTGGATTGCAGCTGCAGGAAAATATGGCTAAAAGCTTTGGAACTCGAAGATCGCTCAAGAGTGCCTCTTTTCAGCTAAAACCTGTGAGGGGTCCACAGGGGCTTAAAGAATACGAAGAATGAGCCGAATATGGCAGATAGAAGCATTACACATCCTACGCTCAGTACAACTGCAAGGAGTGCCTGAAGCCAGCCAAGATCGAGCAATTCCTTGAAAACCCATAGATAAAAAAGAATGAAGACCAAAGGAGACAAGAGGAGCAGAGGCGGAATTATGGACAGAACGAATGTAATAAATGCTGAAGAGACGAATGCAACGAGATTTGCGAGCCCGCATTTCAGCAGCGGTCTCTTGTTACCGATCACTGCGAGAGAGAGCCATATGAAGAATCCCGGAATTATTACCAGCAGCGTTAGCAATACCACGACAAAGATAAGGGTCGAAAAGCCCAACTCAATAAAATACGAATTAGAGAAGTACGGCACCATCCTCAGCACCGCTCACGAGCTTCGAATACCTTGCCAGATATCCCTGCAGCTCTCTCCTCGGCGGTTTCCATCTCTCCCTTCTCTCTCTCAGCTCATCCTCGCTGAGCTTCACATCGAGCTTTCTTGCTGGAATGTCGATGGAAACTGTGTCCCCATCTCTCAGAAGCGCTATAGGGCCTCCTTCAATTGCCTCCGGAACGACATGACCGACGCATGGTCCCCTCGTAGCCCCGCTGAACCTTCCGTCGGTGATGAGCGCGACCCTCTGCAAACCCATTCCTGAAATTGCAGCTGTTGGTAGAAGCATTTCGGGCATTCCTGGGGCACCCTTTGCCCCCATGTATCTTATCACGACCACGTCTCCCTCGGAGACCTCGTTGTTCAGAATCGCCTTCAGAGCGTTCTCCTCGCCATCGAAGACTTTCGCATTTCCTTCAAATCTTAGCATGTCTTCTTGAACTGCTGAAGCTTTAATAACTGCGCTGCTCGCAAGATTTCCTCTCAAAATCGCTATTCCTCCCTCTCTGCGGTATGGTTTCTCTGCCATTATTATGTCCCTGCCCCTTAATATCGCGCCTTCCGCGATCTCGTAAAGCCTTTTACCGCTAACCGTCATCTCATTGCTGAAGTATTCTCTCATCTTCTTGACGATCATGGGGACTCCGCCGCTCTCATCGAGGTCGGCTACGGTGTCCTTGCTTGCAGGATCTAGCAGAACGATGTGCGGAGTTTTCCTGCTGATTTCATCAAATTTCTCAATCCTTAGCTTCACCCCTGCCTCCCTCGCGATGGCTGGGAGATGGAGCACTGTGTTCGTTGAGCCACCGATCATCATGTCCATCGTGACAGCATTCTCGAAAGATTTCTCGTTGACGAAGTCTAAGGGTCGGATATTGGATTTAATAAGCTCTACAACCCTTTTACCACTCATTTTCGCAATTCTAA
>CAZZIT010000192.1:0-6539 GCA_964654365.1 uncultured archaeon | reverse complement strand
ACGGCTTTAGAAATCCTGAAGAGTAGCATAGGATTTCTGACCACGCTGCCCGTAAAGGGAGATGTGGAAGCGCTTAGGAGAAATCTCTGGATTTTTCCCTACATCGGTCTGCTCTTGGGCATTTTGATATCAATTCCAGCTTTGATCGGCTTAGGAATACTCTGCCTGATTCTCTACATAGCCCTCGAGGGAATAAATCACGTCGATGGGCTTGCAGATTTTGGCGACGCTTTTTTCGCGCCAAAGGATAAAAAAAGGCAGGCGATGAAAGATGTGCAAACTGGAGCTGGTGGACTCGCTTTTCTCTGCATTTACTTTCTTGTTCTATACCACAGCTTTTTACAAGTCAGTGCTTTCGAAATCGCGATCTCTCAGGTTTTCGCGAAGTTCTCGATGCTGCTGTTGCTGACAACCTCGAAGCCAAGCTGGGAGGGAATGGCGGCATATTTTATTGAATTTGCTCGTAAAAGAGATTTGTTGATTGGTGCAATACCTCTAACTCTTTCAATTATCCAACCCGAAACCCTTATCTCCTTGGCTTTCGTAGTCTTTATTACATTCTGCCTGAGATACTACTCCATTTCGAGATTCGGCGGAGTAAGCGGAGACGTGATCGGGGCTGCGAACTGCTTGGCTTTTGCGTCGTCTCTCCTAATCCTCTCACTTCAAATCAACACCATCTGAGCGTGTAAGCAATCCTCTATTTTTAAAACCCTTTCCCTGTCCACGATCCCGATCCTGATGGCAAGCTCAACGGCCCTTTTTCCCGTAATATTGGCAATTGTAGCCTTCTTCAGCGCATCCTCAACTTCTTTTTCCTCGAAATCCTCAGTCCCGTAAAAATCCTCCCTGATTTCAATCTTGAGATTTCCCTCTCTAAACATCTTACCAACTAACTCTGAATCGCATACGGCAACGAGCACTTCGCCGCGCACTCTGTAAATTTTCATTCTGAATTTCATCCTTTTACTGGCTGCTTAGCACCGCATGCGAGACAGCGGAGAAATGTAACTCTTTCCTCCTTTATAAGCTCAGTGTCAGGAGCATTGCATTCCTTGCACAGCACGTATAGCTTTACATACTCGTTTATCTCCTTTTGAATTTCCTCCTCTGAAAATTTTCCCTGCAGTATCAGCCTTCCGTTGTCTACAATCCCTGCAGTTCCTAAGGATTTCACGAGATACTTATAGATGTGATCCTCGCTTCTGTTGAGAGTCTTGGCTATCTGCGTCAGATTCCTGAGAATCGTCCTTGGGCCCTCCCTTGCAACGCTGACCTTCGGTATCTCGAAGCGCTCTCTCCTCAGTATGGGCTTCTGAGATAGTTTCTCCAGCGCTCGCTCCATCAAATTTTCGTAGCTCTCCATCAAGATGAGTTGTCGAGGTTGTATTTAACGCTTCTCGAAAATCTTAAAATCATCCTCAGAAATACCTCTAAGCGAATGGAGATTTACCTCCTCCTATCCATGTTTTTGAGCATCTCAGCTTTAATGGCCTATTTATTGGAGAGAATCGGTTTTTCCCGTATTGCAGGGTACATAATAACAGGAATAGTGCTCAGCTTCTTCTTTGCAGAAAGTTTAAAGGCTAATACTGCTTTCTTACACTTTTTTTCTGAAGTTGCCATAACTTTGCTGGTATTCGAGATTGGAAGAGAGATAGGAATCGAAAAAATAAGAAGAATGAATCTGATCCCTCTGATGATCCTGGGCTTCGAAATATTCTTTGCATTCTTCCTTGCACTTCTTTTCGGCACAATTTTTAAACTTGGTATAATAGAGATCGTGATTCTCGCAGCAATAGCTTCTTTCAGCAGCACTCCGATAATTTTTAAGCTCGCAACAGATTTGGGTCTCTCGGAAAGAGCGAGAAGGGAAATACTAATGGTTGCGATCTTCGATGACATCTACGCCATTATGATCCTCGCACTACTACCGAACCTCAGATTTGATGGTTTTGAGCCCATTGAATTTCTGAGATTGGCTACTTTCTCCCTAATCGTCACAGCAATTCTCATTATCTCAGGTCTGACAGTGGTTAAGAAATTGTTTGTGAAGATAGTTGAACCAAACGAGCCAGGAGTTGCTATAATACTCGGTTCAGCTTTTCTTTTTGCAATCATTTCGAAATCTTTGGGATTATCTCCTGCCTTAGGCGCTTTTGCTGCCGGTATAGCCCTTTCGACACATCCAAAAAATTCGGAGCTCAGTGAGTACCTAAGGCCACTGAGAGAAATATTTCTAATAGTTTTCTTTGTTAGTCTTGGCACACAGGCAGGATTGATAAACTTCTTTAGCCCACTATTGCTGTTGGCTCCTTTAATAGTCTTCTTCAGATTTCTGGCCTTCACTTCCGCAAACTGGCTCACGACAGGAAAGAGTTTGGACGAGAGCTTAAAAATCGGATTTGCTGCAAGTTGCGTAGGAGAATTTGGTATGGTAATAACTTACGAAGCGACAAAACTGGGTTTAATTGGTCTGGAATTTTTAACGCTATCTGCTCTCTCGGTGATCCTTGGTGCTCTGGTTTCTTCGAAGTTAAGCCGGAGAGCGGATAATTACGCCGTTAAAATATCCTCAGCTGTGCCAAAAGAAGTAAAGGCCTTCGTAGACAAAATTTCGGTAAACATTTACAGAATTGTGGAAGGGAAGACAAGCGAAGTGGTAGAAGAAGCTTTTTTTAGAATTCTGAGAAACGTTTTAATTCTTATATTTACCATAGTAACCTGTTCCTCAGCTCTTTACATCTCGGATCTTTTATTCCCTGCTGTAAGCGTTTACCTCTCAATAGTCATTTTCTCCTCGATTATCTCCATAATCATTCTGATTGCAATTAAGACAAGGAAATATGCTGAAGATTTGTGTTCCATTTTCGTTGATAAGAGTGGAATAAACCCTGTTTTTAAAGAAGTCCTCGTAAGTTCAACTTTTTTCACTCTTGTGCTTTTGAGTCTCGGCTTAGCTCTCTTAGTTTCGGGAAGTTTCTTGACTGGGCTCGTGAACAGGATTTACAAAGTCGATATAGCGCATTTTCTCATGATCTTTGTGATATCCCTATTCCTCTCAGTCATTTTAATAGTCTATATGAAGGTGAAAAGAGTACCTCCTTAGCTTCGGAAATGCATTTATGAAATCTCAAAAGAATTGTGGTATGCGCGTAGCCCATACCCCGGATGCTGATGATGCATTCATGTTCTACGCGATGCTGAACGGGAAGATCCCGCTGAGCTTCGAGGTAGAAAACGTAGTGGAGGATATCGAATCTCTCAACAGAAAGGCTCTCTCGGGTGAATACGAAGTCACAGCCTTATCTTTGCATGCTTACGCCTACGTTGCAGATCGATATCGACTTCTCTCTGCTGGAGCAAGCGTTGGAAGCGGCTATGGGCCAGTGGTTGTTTCAAAAGAAGATATTTCGCTAAGAAATGCAACTGTTGCGGTTCCGGGAAAGCTGACTACCGCAAACCTTTTGCTGAAGCTCGCAGTTGATGCAAAAACGGTTGAGATGAGATTCGACAGGATCTTGGATGCAGTTAAAAAAGGTGAAGTTCAGGCAGGGCTTTTGATTCATGAAGCGCAGTTGAGCTACCAAGAGCATGGCTTGAAAAAGGTCCTCGACTTATACGAGTGGTGGCACTCGAAGACGAAGCTTCCCTTACCCTTGGGTGTCAACGCAATAAGAAGAGACCTTGGCACGGAGCTGCAAAAGGAATTTCTGAAGGCGATGAAGGAAAGCGTGAAGTATGCCCTCGAGCATCCCGAGGAGGCTTTAAGTTATGCCGAGAGGTATGCCAGAGGTATGAGCAGAGAAAGGCTAAAAAAGTTCGTTTTGATGTATGTAAATGATTACACTCTCGAAATGCCTGAAGAAGTTCTTAAGGCCATGGATTTGCTGTTCGAGATGGCTGAAAATAGGGGAATAGTTAAAAAGCCCCCAATGGATGTGCTCAGAGATGTCGATTAGGGAGATTGAAGAGCTGTTCAGGAAAGACCTGCACGAGCTTGGATGCATGGTAAAGAGCAGCGAACCTGTAACGTTCTCGATCAACGCCCACATAAACTACAGCAACGTCTGCGAAACGAAGTGCAGGATTTGCGCATACCATCGCGGAAGGCAGTTTACCCTGAGCGCAGACGAAGTGGTTAACGAAGCGCTGAAAGCCAGCAAAGCGGGAGCAAGAGAGCTTCACATTGTTGGCTCGCACAATCCCGAGCTGGGAGTTGAGTACTTTGAGAATATCTTCAGAAGCATCTCTTCGCAATGCAGTGCCACGATTAAGGCCTTGACCGCTGCCGAGGTTTCCTACTACGCAAAGAAGGATAGGATGAGTATTAGAGAGTTTTTAGGACGATTAAAATCTGCTGGACTCGAGATTCTTGCAGGAGGTGGAGCTGAGATACTCGTGGATGGCGTTAGAAGGGAGATATGTCCAAGGAAGTGCAGAAGCGAGGAATGGCTCAGGATTATGAGGATAGCTCACGAAAGCGGAATCAAAAGCAATGCCACGATGCTCTTCGGACATTTGGAGAGCATTAGACACAGAGCGATTCATCTTTACAGGATTAGAAAGCTCCAGGATAAAACAGGAGGATTTCTCGCCTTTATACCGCTACCATTCCATCCCGAAGGGACAGATTTCAGCTTCAAACCCTCTCCGGTGGATATACTGAAAACGATAGCAGTTTCTAGGCTCGTGCTTTCGAACTTCAGAGGAATAAAAGCTTATTGGGTGATGCTCGGCTTGGAACTTGCAGAAATCGCTTTAAGCTATGGTGCAAACGATCTTGATGGAACCGTGGGAAGAGAGAGGATTGCGCATTCTGCAGGTGCTAAAACGCCTGAAGGACTTGGAGTTGAGGAGCTAATTAAGATTATAAGAAACGCAAACAGAATTCCAGCTGAGAGAGATGCTTTCTTCAACATCCTGAAGGTTTATGAGGATCGGAAAGTTTGGGTTTGTGAATAACTTTCTCCCCTACTATAAGTTAGAAAGGGAGGGAAGATACGAGATAGTTGAAGGCACTCCGAGGAAGCTTGCAGAGATGTTCGAACGCGGAGAGATCGTTTACGCCCCAGTTCCAGCATTCGAGCTTCTTAAAAAGGGTTACAGTCCGGGGAAGTTTTGCGTCGCTTCTGATGGCGAGGTATACAGCGTGGTTGTCGTTTCAAAGAAAAAGAGATTGGATGATTCCCCAATAGCGATTACAGGTAATTCTTTGACATCTGCAAACATGATGAGAATTATAAAGGCTGAAAAAGGTTTGATAAACAGGCTTGTGGTTTTAAACGGAAAGGTGGATGAAATGCTGAGGGATTTCGACCATGCGCTCGTAATAGGAGACGAAGCGATAAAGGCTCGAATGATCTACAGGGTGGTCATGGACCTCGGAGAAGAGTGGAAGGAGTTAACAGGTCTGCCAGCCGTTTTCGGGGTTTCAGCTTCCAGGGTAGATGGTGTAGACGAAGAGATTCTGAAATCCCTGAGATGGGGGCGGGAGCATGTGGAGGAAGTTGTGAAAGTTGCAAGCGAAAAGTTCAGGCTTCCGGAAGATTTTCTGCAAAAATACTTCGAAAAGCTGATCCACGAATTTGGGAGTAGGGAGAGGAAGTCCTTAGAAGTCTACGGTGAGCTCTGCCATGAGCATGGACTACTCTGAACTTTTCAGCTTACCCCTTCCCGAACTCGGAAGAATTGCGAATCGAATCACTCTTGAGAAGTGCGGCGATCTTGTTACCTTCGTTGCAGATGCAACAATAAATTACACCAATGTCTGCACTTCTAAGTGTAAGTTTTGCGCATTCTATGCAAAAAGAAACGGAGAAGAGTTCACCCTGAGCCATGAAGAAATCCTAAAAAGAGTTGAAAACGTTGCAAAGCTTGGAGCAACTCAGATAATGCTTCAGGGCGGGCTTAACCCTGAGCTAAGGCTTGAATGGTTTGAGGAACTTTTTAAAAAGATAAAATCGTCTTTTCCGCAAATTCACCTGCACAGCCTCTCCCCTCCTGAAATCCACTTCCTCTCTGAAATCGAGGGCCTGAGCTACAGGGACACTCTTTTAAGGCTCAAAAAAGCGGGGCTCGATTCGCTACCAGGCGGAGGGGCGGAGATACTCGTGGACAGAGTCCGCAGTTATCTGAGCCCGAGAAAGTGCAGCAGCGAGGAATGGCTTGAGGTCATGAGAGTGGCACACAATCTCGGGATTCCAACAACCGCAACTATGGTTTTCGGACACGTTGAAAGCGATGAGGATATTTTGGAACATCTCCTAAAGATAAGGGAACTTCAGGACGAAACAAAGGGATTTACAGCCTTCATTCCCTGGACATTCCATCCCGGGAACACCGAGCTGGATTTTATCGAAAAGACAAGCGCTACTAGGTATCTCAGAGTTCTGGCTATTTCGAGAATTTTGCTCGACAACTTCAGAAACATACAGGCTTCATGGCTCAGTCAGGGCTTCGAAGTTGCCAAACTTGCCCTGTTCTTTGGCGCTAACGACTTTGGTGGGACGATGTTTGAAGAGAGCGTTATCAGGGCC
>CAZZIT010000191.1:0-3628 GCA_964654365.1 uncultured archaeon | reverse complement strand
GTCTGCGATAAATTATAGGAGTGCTGTAAGGCTCGTTGAAAACCTATCGTTCGCCGAGAATGCGGTGGAGTTAAAGGAGTGGGCTTTCAGGCAGGTTATCGAAAACACTCCGCGATACTCAGCGATGAACGGCTACAAGACCCTGACCAAAATAGATTTAAGAGAGGACGCAAAGAGGATCGAGAAGCCCACGCTGATCATAGTGGGCGAAAAAGATGCTCTGCTACCTGTTGAGAAGTCAAAGGAGCTTAACAAGCTTATAAGAAATTCAAAACTTGTTATAATTCCGCAAGCTGGTCACTGCGTCCAGCTTGAGAGGCCGATGGAAGTGAACAGGGAGATCGAGGAGTTCTGCTCGAAGCTCAGGTGATGAGCTTTATGCAAAAATTTTTTAGTGCATAATGTAATATTTTTCCATGGACGTTTCGAGGGCGATTGCTAAAGCTCTCAGCGATCTTGGTGTCAGAAGGGTTTACGGGGTTATCGGCACGTCGCTCATTGACTTCATTGACGCCCTTTACGACTTCAAAGAGATAAGGTATATCTCCTGCAGACACGAACAGGTTTCCGCATCGATGGCCGACGCAGAGGGAAGGCTTACGGGTTTTCCAGGCGTTGCCGTTGCACATGCCTCACCCGGAACACTTAATTCGGCGATAAGCGTTGCAAATGCCTACAAAGATGGTTCTCCAATGCTCCTTATTTCAGGAAGCGTTCGAAGAGAGCTAAAGGGAAAGAACTCCATGCTCGAGGCAAACCAGTACGAGGTCATGAGGCCGATAACAGCTGGGTGTTTTAAAATAGAGGATCCAGCAAAGGCTGTTGAAACAGTAGAGATGGCATTTTCAACTGCAATAAATGAATGCGGTCCTGTTTACGTTGAATTTCCAGAAGATGTATGGAGCCAAAGCTATTCCTATTCCCTGCCAGCAATTCGCACTTCAAGGAAAATGGCGGATGATTCTGAAATCGAGAAAGCTGTGGAGATAATAAGGAAAGCATCAAGACCTCTGATCGTTGCTGGTTATGGAATGAACAGCTCTGAAGGCAGCAAAGCTCTTATTGAGCTTGTAAAAAAGACAGGTATACCTGTTGTTACTACAGGAAACGGTAGAGGGGCAATCAGCGAAGAAATGGAGCTCTGCTTTGGAAGAGTTGGATTTGGAGGCGGTAGCTATCATGCTGACAGGGCCTTAAGAAATTCGGACTGCGTTATCTGTCTCGGGTGCCAGCTTTCCGATGTGACGACCTACGGTTACAGAAACATGCCGAAGGGGGATATAATTGCGGTCACCCTTGACAGGGAGGCTGGAAAAAAGCTCAACTATTCTTTGATAAGCTACAGCGATGCAGTAGATTTTACAAAAAGGCTAACCGCAGGATTAGACTACGAGGTGGAAAAAAGCTGGATCGAGGAGATTATTAGCTGGAAAAGGGTGTAGGATGACTTTGTTAACGGAATTTGTGAGATAAGATACGATGGTTTTGTAAATCCCTCTCTTTTCTTCAAGAGGCTGAACGAGAGGCTTGAAAAATACGTCGTCTGCGCAGGACAGGGAATGCACGTGCTCTATGCTCAAACCTACTTAAGAGCAAAATTTCCGAGGAGCTACCTTGCAGCCACGAATCACGGAGCTATGGGCTTCAGTTTACCTGCAGCAATGGCAGCAAGACTTTTAGGCTACAATTCCTTAGCAGTGCTTGGAGATGGGGAGTTCATGATGACCGTTCAGGATCTCGAAACGGCTGTGAGAGAAAAAATAGATGTGAAAATCGTAGTCGTGAACGACAACAGTTACAGAGTTCTATACTTTAGGCAGAAGCACGGAAAAGAGGGTAGAATATACGGAACACTCCACAGAAATCCCGATTTCGCAAAGCTTGCGGAATTATTCGGAGCCGAGGGTTTCAGGGTCGGGAAGGATAGCGAGATCGATGAAGGAATAAAAAGAATGCTCGAGAGCGACAAGCCCTTTGTTCTCGAGCTCCTAATAAGTCCTGATTCCTTCGCACCTATAAACGTCGAAGCTCTCAGGGATTAGCCCTCGACTTTTGGAGCGTGTATAGAATTCTGTGAACTGCAGTGAGGTGGCTGAGTACTGCCACGAGCAGTAGACCCTCGTATATGTAGCCTGAAACCATTGCTAGGAAAATTAGGATCATCCTCTCACCTCTTTCCGCTATGCCAACATCGCATTTTTCAATGAACTTCTCAGCTCTCGCCCTCGTATAGCTAACGAGCAGGGCACCGCTCATCGCAACCGAAACCAGAAGCCAGTCGATGCCGTAAATTCCGAGGGCTAAGAAGATCAGGACGTCAACGTATCTGTCAGCCACCGAGTCGAGAAATCCCCCGAAATTCGTTGCCAATCCCTGTGTCCTCGCAACCAATCCGTCGAGCATGTCGAAGACACCGCTGATTAGAACGAAGAATGCGCCGTAAATGATCTTGCCCTTGATTATGAAAAAGAATGCGAGGATCCCGAAAATCACGCCAATAGCCGTGAGCTGATTGGGTGTGAGCCTTTTTCCGAGTGCGTAGCCCAAAGGGGTTAGTTTTTCCGTCACGTGGTGCTTGAACTTGCTGAGCATGTTTATTTTTATGTTCCTTGCATTAAAATTTTATCCTTCGGCTTAAAATCGGCAAGGCTTTTAAATTGCCGTTCCTACGCTTTACATGGTTGAGGTAATATACCCTGAAAGCGGTTTTGGCAACTTAGTTGGACAGCTTCTCGAACAAAAGCTAAAGGATCCGAATAGGGCAGAAATCGCGAAAAAGATGAATGGGAAGGTCTTCTTGGAGGTCAGGGACATGGGTGTGGGAGCAACAGTGGAGTTCCGAGGAGGAAGAGTAGAGGTGAAGAACGAAAGACCGAAAAAGGATTTTGCGCTGATCTCGGTTGCGGATTACAACACGCTTGCCTCTCTTTCCTCCTCGGGAATTCTGAAACAGCTCAAACTTGTGCTCACGGGAAAGCTCAAGATCAAGAACTTTGGCTTCGCAAGAAAATTCGGAGCTCTTATAAGCTGAAAACTTATTTTTGCTTTGGTATGATCTCGATCTCAAAAAGCTTGGACCATCGCTTTCCAGTTACAAAAAAGCCTCTTTTTTTCGCTGTCGTAAGCTATGCCATTCAGAACATCCTCCGGATCTTTTCTTTCCGTGTAAATTCCGCTTAGCTCGATCCATCCAACAACTCTTCCATTTTCCGGGTCGATGATGGCGATTCTGTCTTCCATCCACACATTCGCATAAATGAAGCCTTCGACGAATTCGAGTTCGTTAAGATTGCCGATCGCCTTTTCGCCGTCTCGAACTTCGAGTGCGAATAAAACCTCAAAGGTTTCCGGGTCCAGAAAGTAAAGTTTCGTTGAACCATCGCTCATTATCAGCCTTTTTCCATCAAAAGTCAATCCCCAGCCCTCAGTCGGGTAGCTGAATTCTCCAAGTAGCTCAAAGGTTTGCTTGTCGTAAACAAAACCCCTATGCTCCCTCCAAGTCAGCTGGAAGATCTTATCGCCTACGATTGCAATTCCCTCACCAAAGTAGTTTGCAGGAAGACTTCGAATCTGCAAAATTCTGCCGCTCTCGAGAACGACTTTTCTTATCGTAGAACTACCGTATAAG
>CAZZIT010000190.1:0-3557 GCA_964654365.1 uncultured archaeon | reverse complement strand
CCAGACAGAGAGGGCAGGTTCGAGATACTCCAGATCCACACGAGGAACATGCCCTTAGAACCAAAGTATGTTCGTGAGTTCGTTCTTGAGGCTCTCAGCAGGGTTGCGAGAAACACCGAAGATCTGAAAGTTCAGAAAGACCTCGAGTTCGCAATTGAGGAGGTTAAAAAGCTCGAAAGCGAGGAAGACATCGAGAGAGCAGCGAAATCACTGCTGAGCCCCGAGCTCCTGAGTGAGGTTGAAAACGAAATCGTAAGGGAGATGCTGAAAAAGCTCGCAGACCAAACTCACGGATTCGTTGGAGCGGACATTGAGGCATTCTGCAAGGAGGCTGCGATGAAAGCCCTTCGCAGATATCTTCCAAAGATCGACTTTGAGAGCGAGGAGATCCCAGTTGAGCTTCTGGAGTCAATAAGGGTAAAGTGGGAGGACTTCGTCTCAGCTTTAAAGGAGATAGAACCGTCTGCGATGAGAGAAGTCCTCGTAGAAATCCCTAAGGTTAGCTGGGAGGACGTTGGAGGGCTTGAGGACGTTAAGAGAGAGATCATAGAAGCGGTAGAGTGGCCACTGAAATTCCCGGAAAAGTTCAGGAAATTCGGAATAAAGCCTCCCAAGGGGATACTCCTCTTTGGACCACCCGGCACGGGAAAGACGCTGATTGCAAAGGCAGTTGCCAATGAAACGGAGGCGAACTTCATAAGCATAAAGGGTGGCGAGCTGCTGAGCAAGTGGCTCGGGGAGAGCGAGAAAGCTGTCAGAAAGATCTTCAGAAAAGCCCGCCAGGTGGCGCCTTGCATAATCTTCTTTGACGAAATAGATGCAATAGCCCAGATGAGGGGAATAGATGAGGGATCAAGAGCGGTTGAGAGGGTCCTGAACCAGCTGCTGATCGAGATGGATGGTCTGGAGGAGCTTCACGGAGTGGTTGTAATCGGAGCAACAAACCGCCCTGATATCCTCGATCCAGCACTTCTTAGGCCTGGAAGGTTTGACAGACTCGTTTACGTTAAGCCGCCTGACAGAAAGAGCAGACTTGCCATCTTCAAAATCCACACGAGAAACATGCCCTTGGCGGAAGACGTAGATCTTGAGGAGCTTGCGGAGATAACCGAAGGCTACGTTGGAGCCGATATAGAGGCGATTTGCAGGGAGGCTGTGATGCTTGCTTTGAGAGAAGATCCGAATGCTGAAAAGGTCGAGATGAGGCATTTCCTTGAGGCCATGAAGAAGATAAAGCCAAGCGTGAACGAAACGATGCTGAGCTTCTACGAGAGATTCCAGGAAAGGATAAAGACGGAAAAGATGAGGGTTTCAGCGAAGCCTGTTGGCTACGGCTAAAAACTTTTTCTTGAATTGTCCGGGAGAATCTGGGTGAATTTTTTAAACCATCATCCTCCCTTTAACCATGGACGTCGTAATTGGGCTTGAAGTTCACGCGCAGCTGAACAAGCTCAGGAGCAAGCTCTTCTGCTCATGTCCTACGAACTACCACAAAAGCCCTCCCAACACTCACGTCTGCCCCGTATGCCTCGGTATGCCTGGTGCGATGCCTGTGATAAACAGAGAAGCTGTAAAGGCCGCGATAAAGGTTGCACTGGCTCTGAATTCTAAAGTTCAACCGATGACGGTATTCGACAGAAAGAACTACTTTTACCCTGACCTGCCCAAAAATTTCCAGATCAGCCAGTATGACCGCCCGCTTGCCATTGGAGGATACGTTTCAATCGAATCCGAGGGTAGCGAAAAGAGGATCCAGCTCAGGAGAATACACTTGGAAGAGGATCCCGGAAAGCTCAGCTACAAAGGCTCAATAACGACTGCCAGCCATTCGCTTATCGATTACAACAGAAGTGGAATGCCACTTCTCGAAATTGTAACCGAACCGGTGATCAGCTCTCCAAAAGAAGCAAGAATTTTTTTGAACAAGCTCAGAATGATCCTCGAGTACCTCGATGTTTTCAACGGCGAACTTGAAGGGGCGATGAGGGTGGACGCAAATGTCTCGATCGCGGGAGGGAGCAGGGTTGAGGTGAAAAACATCTCATCTTTCAAGGGGGTTGAAAAGGCGCTGAACTACGAGATCCTGAGGCAAAAAAACCTTTTAAAGCGTGGGAAAGCGGTTGTGAGGGAGACGAGACACTTCGACGAGGCGCAGGAGATAACGGTGTCGCTTCGCAGCAAGGAGGAAGAGCAGGACTACAGATACTTCCCAGAGCCTGACCTGCCAATAGTGTTCACCGAGGAGCTTTTGAGAGAGGTCGAGGGAACTCTGCCGGAGATGCCCGAGGAAAAGAAAGAGAGGCTGAAGAGGGAATACGGGATTTCCGAGCACTATGCGAAGGTTCTGATCCTTGACCTCAAGATGACCGATTTCTTCGAAAGGGTGGCAAAGCTTATCGATCCAAAGGTGGCGGTAACATGGGTTGTCGATATACTCAGGGGAGAACTGAACTACAGGGACTGGAGCTTTTACGAGTGTTTTGAAAGATTCAGACCTGAGGAATTTGCAAGGCTGCTGAAGTTGTTTGCAGAAGAGAGGATCACAGAAAAAGGTGCTGTGGAGGTCATAAGGACAAAACTCGACAAGGGGGGAGAGGTAGAGCAAATAATTGCCGAAAAGGGATTGTATGCAATTCCAAAGACCGAAATCGAGAAATTCTGCAGAGAAGCCATTCAGGAAAATCCCAAGGCAGTCCAGGATTACCTCGGAGGAAAGAAACAGGCCTTGAACTTCCTCGTTGGACAGGTCATGAAAAAGACACGTGGAAGAGCAGACCCTGAAGAGACGGCAAAGATCATTGCCAAGATGCTCGAATGACCCTCGCAGTCATCGTTCCTGTTTCACCCTTCGAAGACCCGAGCGTGTTAGAGGAAAGCATAAGGCACGTCAAGAGCCTGAGAGCAGAAAAAGTCGTTTACGTAATTGATAAAAATGCAGAGAACGATGCCAGGGTAGAATTGGCCAGAAAAATGGGCGTTGAGGTAGTTGAGAGGGTGGGAAGAAGGGGGAAAAGGGCAGGAGCCATAAACGATGCCGTAAAGTATTTGAGCGAATTCAAGCCCGAATTCGTCCTTATTATGGACGTAGACACAAGAATTGACGAGAGAACGGTAAATGCCTGTGTTTCCGCACTTTTAGCTGACCAAAGGGCTTACATAGCTTCTGCAAGACGGTACATTTACAACACCAAAAACCTCGTCTCCGAGACAGTTGAAGCGGAATACAGGCTCATAAACTTCCTGCTTTCAAAAAGTGCATTTAAGCAGTTTAACGGAATGATAGGGGTGCTGAGATACGATATTCTCTGTGAGGGGTTAAATGAGGATGCGATGGCCGAGGATGCAGATTTCGCCACGAGAATGCATGCACTCGGGCGCAGAGCACTTCTTGTCGATGGAAAAGTCTTGGAGCAAGCTCCTTACAGTTGGAGAGACTTTTACAACCAGCGGAAAAGGTGGTATTTCGGCGGATTGCGACTCTGGAGGTATCGCAGGGAGATGAAGAGAGCTGCGAGAAGTCTGAGGATTTCCTGGTATTTGGCGCTTACAGTAACTTA
>CAZZIT010000189.1:0-2611 GCA_964654365.1 uncultured archaeon | reverse complement strand
TGAAATAGAGATGCCAAAAGACTTCGAAAAAAGGGAATTCGCTTTTGTGCCGTTAGAAACCCTTCCAGAGTTTTACATACAAAGACACATATCTTTTTCCTCCAAGGAGGATTTTAGGAGCTATGCAGTTTCCAATGTGCCCGCTCACGTTTACTACTCATCCGCGTATTACAAAAATCCGGGGAAGGATAAGATGGAGGAAAAAGGCTGGCTCGGAGCCGATCTAATCTTTGACATCGACGCGGATCACCTGCCGATCAAGACGAACTCAATTGAAAAGGCACTTGAAGTTGCCAAGAAAGAGGTGAAAAAGCTCCTGCAGGTGCTCAAATTGGACTTTGGGGTAAAGGAGACTGAGGTTTACTTTTCTGGCGGGCGAGGATACCACGTTCACGTCCTCGATGAGGATTTCATAACGCTCGACTCAGCTGAAAGAAGGGAGATAGTGGATTATATCACGATTAACAATCCCAAAATTTTTGATAAGAAGGGAGTTCTGGACTCAACCATCGCACTCAGAGTCTCCAGCTACATAAAGGCGAAGAAAAATTTGGATGGAAAAGAGCTCTTAAAGGCGCTGAGAAGGCCAGAGGATGTTCTCGAGAAGTTCAGAGTGCACATCGATGCTCCTGTGACGGCGGACGTAAAAAGGCTAATAAGAATGCCGGGAACGCTTCACGGACGAAGCGGGTTGAGGGTGATGAGGGTTGAGGACATCGATTCCTTCGATCCCTTGAGAGACGCGATCGCTTTTGGAGAGGAAAAGATCAGGCTAAGGGTTCTCAGGAGGGTGAAAATTGGCATTGGTGGAGAGAAGCTGAATCTGTCTCCAGGGGAAGCTGTCGAAGTTCCCGAATACGCTGGAATATATCTCCTATGCAGGGGATTTGCCACGCTCTGATTCCAGCACCTCGAGTGCCCTGTCGTTCTCCTCTCTTTTCCCGATCGTCATTCTTATGTATTCACCTTCGAGACCTATCAAACCGCTCAGGCTCCTTACGACAACGCCATTTTGAAGCAATTTTTCAAACAAACCTTTTTCGGCTCTGAAAAGAACGAAATTTGCATCAGAAGGAAAAACTTCGAAACCGATTCTCTTAAGCTCCCTTGAAACTCTCTCCCGCTCCTCAACAATCCTCTTCCTCAGCTCAAGATAGTGGTCGAGCGATCTCAAGGCTGCAATTGCGGTGGCAACCCCGGGAGTAGGGATCGCAAACGGCAGCCTTACTTTCTCCAGCGCCTCCGCTATTTCTCTGCTCGCCACTGCATAGCCTATTCGCAGGCCTGCAAGCCCAAAGAACTTGGAAAAGCTCCTCAGGATTATAATGTTTTCAAATTCTTGCACCATTTCGAGCAAATTTTTGTCGGCAAACTCTGCGTATGCCTCGTCGATCAAAACGTATTCCGAATTCTCGGCGATCTTCTCTGCGATTCTTCTCTCGATACAGTTTCCAGTTGGATTGTTGGGAGAGCAGATAATCGAGAGCTTGGGCTTCTCCTCTTCAAAGAATTCGGGCGTTATGGAGTAACGCTCGTAGATCGGAAGTAAAAGAGAAGCGTCGCGTAGCATGGCATAGGTTAGATAAAGCGAGTAGGAGGGCATAGGGATTGCGACTTTGTCCAATTCCTCGACGATGATCTCGCAGACCCTCGAGATCAGCTCGGAAGACCCACTTCCGAGGGCTAAATTTTCGACTTCGATGCCCAGATACTCGGAGATCGCTTTTTTTAGAGCCGGGTAACTTGCGTCGGGATATCTGTTTATCCTTTTCAATGAGTCTATATACGCCTTCTTGACATCCTCGCTCGGCTCGTATGGATTCTCATTCGAGTTCAGCAGTATCACTTCTCCTTGCGGAAAAACACCAGCGTCGTAGGGGTTTATTATTCTGACAACGCTTCTCATGGTCAAAAACTTGGACTTCTACCAGTCGAGAAGTTTCTCTATCTTTTCACTCCTGAGCTCCCTGTTATCTACCATCTTGGGCCGGTAACCGAGTTTGTCCCCGTAAAGCTCATAAAGATACTTCGCCGAAAGCTTCGCTATCTCATGTATTTTCATGTCGGCAAACTCCGCCTTCCTTTTCTCCTTCCTCCTGTCCACGTAGTAAACGCAGAAAAGGCAGCGATACTTCGAGAGCTTCTTTGGCTCATTCTCTGAAAATATGTCCTCAAGGGCTTCTAAAGAGCAGTAATTTCCATCGCTATACTTGCAGTTCTTGACTTTCTCCACCGCTATTTCGTTTGCAGCATTCAAAAACTCCCGTAACTCTGAACTCTCGCCCCTCTTCTTGCTGAAATACCACTCCAAGAGCTTAAGGACGAACTCCTCTGGTTTTATGTTTGCCTGCTCCGCCTTTTCGATCAAAAGATCCTCAAGCTCTGGAGGGAGATCTATCACGAGCCTCATGCCCTTCTTTTCTTCTCCTTCTTTTCATCTCTCATTTCTTCGCCCCTCCCCTCTTCCGGGGTATCTTTCGCTCCTAAAAAAGTTTTTGCAAGGATGTGATAACCAATTGCGTTGCTCGCTATCGGGTCTTCTGGTTTTTTAATTTCCCCGATATCGCTGAAACCCTCTTTCAGAGTTTCAAATACACCCGGGAGCAAAACG
>CAZZIT010000188.1:0-14106 GCA_964654365.1 uncultured archaeon | reverse complement strand
GCTCAAGAAAATCGTGCTAATCTTTGGCGGTGTTGGCTTCACAATTTCCTGGCTTCCGCTCGTGATAGCCACATCTGCTCTCGACTTCACTTCAATCTGCCTCATCTCCTTCCTAATGGGATTCTTTTCAAGCACAGGCCCAGTTGCTTACGCGATCGTAAAGGACCTGTTTCCACTCAGGATGACAGGGTTTTCGACGAGCGTCGTTAACGTATTTCCGTTCTTCGGCGCAGCACTGTTTCAGACGATAATGGGTTACCTGATGGACTCGGTTGGCAGGATTGATTCCGTTTATCCTGCGGAAGCCTACAGGCTTTCATTCGAATTTTGCCTCCTCGCATCAATAATCTCGATCATCTGCGTGGTCTTCGTGAGAGAAAGGGCGGAATTGAATCGATAGACTTTCAATTTTGCAGGAAAAGAATATATATCCCTGAAGCAAAATATAACGAAATGATTGAAAGGTATGAACTCCTGAAGAGATTCGTAAAAGCTGATGTGCTCGAAATACCGAAATTCGAGAACGTGGTTAACGAGTACTGGGTCGCAGAACCATTTATAAAGATCGTGATCTTCGAGGATCTCGAGTATCACAAACTCAGATACTTCGCTATCGAGCCCTCTCTGAATGTTGAGGAGGTTAAACTTATTGCCTCGCTCATAGTTGACTTAAGGCGTATTCTCACGCTTCTCGACGTTTCACAGGAACTTGAAGAGAGGGCAAAAGCCCTCGTAAAAAATTTTGAGAGACTCACGAGGGAGTATGGGATCGAGGTTGAAAGTGGCCTTTATGCAAGAATGCTATACTATCTTTTCCGGGAATTTTTCGGGTTCAGCGTTATAGAGCCCCTTATGGTTGATCCAAACGTGGAGGACATTTCCTGTGACGGCTACGATATTCCAATATTCGTTTACCACAAGAGCTACGGATATCTCGAGACGAACATCAGGATCCCTAAAACTGCTCTGGACAGACTCGTGATGCTTCTAACTCAGAAAAGCGGAAAGCACATTTCCTTAGCAAATCCCATTGTCGACTCCACGCTCCCAGATGGTAGCAGGCTTCAGGCCACCCTCGGGACAGAGATCACGCCGAGAGGCTCAAGCTTCACGATAAGAAAATTTGCGACCCAGCCACTCACACCTCTCGACTTGATAAGATTTGGAACAATTCCCTTGGGGATCATGGCTTACCTGTGGCTCGCAATAGAGCACAAGCTATCTGCAATTGTCGTCGGAGAGACCGCAAGCGGAAAAACGACAACGCTTAATGCGATACTGATGTTCGTTCCCCCTGATGCGAAGGTCGTTTCCATTGAGGATACGAGAGAGATAAAGCTTTACCACGACAACTGGCTCGCTCAGGTTACGAGAACAGGCATTGGAGAGCAGGAGATCGACATGTACGACCTGCTGAGGGCAGCATTGAGGCAGAGACCGGATTACATAGTCGTTGGAGAGGTCCGCGGGCGGGAAGCGCAGACCCTGTTCCAGGCGATGTCGACTGGCCACGCCAGCTACTCTACATTCCATGCAGGAGACATAAACCAAATGGTTTACAGATTTGAGAGCGAACCGCTTAACGTTCCGAGAAGCATGCTTCAGTTTTTGGACATCGTGCTCGTGCAGAACATGTATTTAATGAGTGGAAGGAGGATAAGGAGGACAAAAGAGATAAACGAGATCCTCGGTATTGACCCAGCGGACAAGCACTTGCTCGTAAATCAGTTTGCAAGATGGGACCCGAAAAGAGACGAGCATGTTGAGGTGAGCGTTCCGAAGAAGCTCGAAAAAATTGCGATGTCGAGAGTCGACGATGTTTACCTCGAGCTCGAGAGAAGAAAGAAGTATTTGGAGTGGATGATCAAAAAGGAAGTCAGGGATTACACGGAATTTACGAAGCTAATCCACAGTTACTACAGAAATCCTGAACTGGCATTTTCTAAGGTCGTATGATCGCACCGAATTTCATGAAAAAATACTTCAGAGATAAGCTGGACGCCAATGCGAGCAGGTATTCCGAGCTTGACAAAGCCATAGAGGGGGCAAGGCTTAAAATCACGACTCCTGAATTGCTCGCCGCCTCACTCTTTTACTCTCTCATAGCAATGATTGCAGGAGTTATCCTTGGAATTCTCATCTCTCTGTTTCTTAGAAAAACGTTTGGAATTGAATACGTCCATCTTGGTGCGGTTGTAGAATTCTGGAAAGTCCAAATTGGTATTTCTCTGGCCTTTGCAGTCCTGTTTTTCGGAATTACGAGGTATCTGGTTCTCTCATATCCATATTACGTCGCGAGTTCGAGAAGGGGAAAGATAGACGCTGCTCTCCCGCACGCCGTCAACATGCTTCTCGGAATGGCAAAGGGGAACGTGCCAATGGTCTCCGCATTCAGATTCATCGCCGAGAACAGACATCTGTTCGGCGAGCTGAGCACGGAATTTGAAAAGATCGTCGTCCTCGTTGAAATGGGGGAGGATCTGGAGAGTGCCATGAAGTTTGTGGCGGAAACAACTCCTTCCGAGAGACTGAGGATCTTTCTCGAAAACTTCATAGATATCTACAAAGGCGGTGGGAACGTCCTGGATTACCTGAAGGCAAAGTCAGATCAGTTCTTTTCTGAGAAAGAAAGGCTTTACACACTCTATTCCGAGTCCATGCAGATAATCGCGGAGATATATCTCGCACTCTTCATAGTTGCACCACTCTTCTTCCTCATCGTTCTCGTCGTTTTCTCAATGATCGGGAGCTCGAGCTTGGCCCTTTACCGCGTCTTCGTGTACACCTTTCTGCCAGCAGGAGCCCTCATCGTCCTCTGGTTAGCCTACTCCTCAACGGCCCGGGAAAGCAGAAGTATCGGCAAATTTGAAACTGAAACTGAAGAAATTCTGGCAAGGACTTCAGATAAACCGCCAGCATTCAGGTTCAGGAAGTTGAGGAGAGGGTTCAATAAGATCAAGAGCTTTCTGCTCTATCCCATCATCGAGATGCCCTATGTCGTGAAATTCAAATACCTGCTATTTTACCTCCTCCTGCCTCCACTGGTTTTCTTTACGATCTTTTACGGAAAAATGGAGTTCGATTACCTCCTCTTTACGACTTTTCTCGCATTCGGGCTGCCCACAGTATTTTTCGTTGAGTATCGTGAAAGATTACTCAGAAAAGCTGAAGGAGAACTTCCCGATTTTCTGAAACAGCTTGCTTCTCTGAACGAGGCAGGATTAAACGTTGTCGAAGCTTTGAAAAATTTGAGTGAGAGCGAAGCGGGGATTCTGGGGAAGGAGATAAAGACGATAAAGATAAGGGTTGAGTGGGGAGAACTCGTGACCTCAGCCTTTATAAAGCTCGAACGCAGAATAAAGAGTAGCGTTTTCCAGAAGGCGATCTCGATGCTTGTAAAAGCGATCGAGGCTTCGCCAACCATAAAAGAAGCCTTAGTCGTTGCCTCAAATTTCTCAGAGCTCGAAATAGAGATGAGAAAGAGGCTCAGAGCTATGATGAGTTCCTACATCATTATCATATATCTGGCCTTTGGTGTCTTCCTGTACACAACCTACGTCCTGATAAAGAACATGATCTCCGTCTTTGCCTCAATCGAAGCTCCTCAATTTGCAGGTAACGTCAACTTGGCTGAGCTTGAAAGCGTCTTCTTGGAAACATCGATACTCGTCTCCGTTTTCTCAGGACTTGCCGCTGGCATCATGGGAGAGGGGAGAATTGAAGCTGGGCTAAAGCACGTATTCATTCTGGTGGCGATAACGTATGTCTTCTTCAAATTCCTCGTTTAAAACAAGGCTCTCAGCCCACTTTGCCGATGCATTTGTTTGCGAGGGGGAGAAGGTTACACTGGAGGGATGGCTTACGTTCTACGACGAAAAGGAGAGGGAATGGAAGCCACTTGATGGCAAGGTGAGGGTATACCTGAATGGCAGGGAGATCGGAGAAGCTGAGGCAAGAATGGGACTCTTCTCCTTTTCATTCCCCTCTCCTTACATCGGAAAGCACAGAGTCGACCTCAAGTTCAAAGCTCCTGGCTATGAATCAAGCTCAAAATCGCTTGAATTTGAAGTTGTCGAGGTTCAGAAAAAGATGAGCGTCGCAAGGCTTGCAAAGGTCGCGCTGATTCTGATAATGCTCCTTGCAATCTTATCATTTCTATCGGTTTTCATTATTAAATTACTCTGATATTTTCAAACCTTATAGCTGGCGCTAAGGTGTTTTCAACCTGCTTCCTCTTCGAGCAGTAGCCCGAAATACTTTTCAGCATCTCGAAGACGTTTCCGTAAACCATCACACCCTTTATCGCCTTACCGTTAAATTCCGCATTCATGCATTCCAAGCTCAGATCTCCGCTGATCGGATTTGCCGTATGCGAACCTATGAAGCTGTGCACGACCAGCGCGCCCTCGATATCGGCTTTCTCCTCGACCTCTACCACGATGTTGCTTGGTCCCGGCACGGGAGGGGAATCGATGCTCGGCCTTAAACCGTTGGCTGTTGCTCCGAATTCACGAGAATGCTTCCAGTCCGAGTAGAACCGGAGGACTTCACCGTCCACCAGTACCTTTCTTCTCGCGGAGACCCCTTCGTCATCGAAGGAATAGCTCACCATACCACCTTCGAGTGTTGGATCGTCTATTATCCTAATATTACCGATGAAACTCCCTTTTCTGAGCACACTCCTGCCCTTTGAGACGTTTTCGGCAGAAAGCGAGGGATAAAGGGTGTGCGAGAATACCTGATGCAGTGCGTAGGGTGTGAGCACGATGTCGTAGTATCCGCTCTCCAAATTCCCGGCCTTTGAAGAGCTTATTGCAAGTTCCTCCGCATATCGCGTTGTCTCAGCAATTTCAAGGTCAATAGTCCTGCTCTCACACTGCAAGTATCCGCTACCCTCTTCGTAAACGGCTTCTATAGAGAAGTGGGAAAACGTTTCCTTTTCGCTCAGATCAGCTCCCGAAGAATTCCTCAGTCTTACTTCCAGTATCTCGTGAGAGATGAATGCGGTTGCAATTCTGGCCCTCTCGATCGAGCTGACGAGGATCTCGTATTCCTCCTTGATAAACTCAGGTCCGATCTTTTCGAACCTTCTGTCATAAATCCCTTCGACCTTCGCAGGTTTTTCGTTTGGAAAACTCTCGATCCTTTCTTCAGAAACCATTGCGACCCTTCTGGCATTCTCGAATGCCCTTTCCAGTTCTCTTCCAGCGGAAAATCCCACTTTGCCATCATCTATTACGCGAACAGCATAAGACTTTCCTGAATAGGAGTTAAGAAACTTCATCTTTCCTGCGGAGACCTCAGCAAAAAATCCCCTTGCATCGGTTTCGTAGATCTCCCACTCCATCAGGCACCACCAACTTTGGCTCTGCAAAGCGTCACTGGAGCCCCATCTGCCACCGGAACCGTTTGATACGCCTTTCCACAGAATCCGGGATCAAATGCTATTTCCCTTCCAAGCTCTAAATTCTTGAGGATGTCCAGATTTCCTGAAAGTGACACGTCCCTGATCATGTCCGAGATCTCCCCGTTCTTCACAATATAGCCGTACTGAGCGCTGAACTGGAAGTAGCCCGTAGCCGGATTCGTCTCGCCACCCCTTGATCCAATGAGGAATACTCCATTCCTGCAGAGCTCGAGCAATTCCTCGAACTTCAGGTCTCCTCTGCAGAGATACGTGTTGCTCATCCTAACAACTGGAAAGGCTACGCCATCGCTCCTCGCATTTCCCGGATATCCTCCGAGCTTTTTTGCCGTCTCTTTACTGTGTAAATAACTCTTAAGAACCCCGTTCTCGACAAGAACCTTTTTCTTGGCCATTACTCCTTCGTCATCGAACGGGAAAAATCCGAATTCCTCTATGGTGGGATCGTCCACGATGGTAACGTTTTCACCGGCAATCCTTTTTCCAAGTTTTTCGCCGAGAACACTTGCACCCTGAAGAACGTGATCGGCTTCAACAGCGTGCCCGAAAGCTTCGTGGATGAAAACACCAGCGAGTTCCTGATCCATTAGCACATTCATCTCGCCAGAAGGCGGAGATCTTGCTTTCAACAGCCTTGGAAGAGTCTCATTCACTTCTTCAACGAGCTCGAAAATCCCATCGAGCTTCTCCCACCCACCGGGCTTCATCAATCGCTTCGACAAGAATTGCAGTCTTTCTCCCTTCCCGATTGCAACTATAGATACTCCAATCCTTGGAACCGTGTATCTTACTTCGTTTCCGATTGAATCGCGATATTCAAACCTCTTAAAGCTTTCTATGTATCCGATCCTTTTGCTATTGGCCTGAATGCGATTGCTTATCTCTCTCAGCAGTTCCAACTTTTCCTCAATGCTGACGTCCCTCGGATCCACCTTGGCCCTGAATTCGTACCTTCCGCTCGACTTCAACTCAAAGATCTCTGCACTGCCCTCACCGATCACATTTCTCTCCGCATTTCTCAGCCCCTCCTGGTCGCTAACAAGACCTTCAAAGGACCCCCAGAACCCATTTTTAAGGACTCTAAAGCACTTGGAATGAAAATGGATTGCTCTCGGTCTTTCGACTATCCCGTTGTCTATGTTGATCGACAGACTTTCGGATTCAACCTCTCTTATGTCGTAGAACATGCTCATCTCTTCATTATACTTTCAGCTGCGATTAATCCCGTAACTGCGGCCCCTACTATTCCCCTGCTCATCCCTGCGCCATCGCCGATGGCGTAGATGTAAGGAATGCTCGTTCTCATCTCCTCGTCAACCCTGATCTTTAAGGAATAAAACTTCACCTCTGGGGCGTAAAGGAGAGTTGAATCGTCCGCAACTCCGGGAATTACCTTGTCGAGTCTTTCGAGTGCGTCGACGATATCGTCGATGACCCTTCCCGGATACGCAAGGCATATGTCCCCGGGAATCGCTGTCTTCAACGTGGGCTGGACGAGTCTGTTGTTCTTTATTCTGCTCTCGGTGCTCCTTCTGCCCAGTCTCAGATCTTTGAGCCTCTGAACTATCGGATTTCCTCCGCCAAGCTTTGTCGTTACCCTCGCAAGATCTCTGCCCCATTCATTCGGCTCATCAAATGGCTCCGTGAACTCGTAATGTCCAAGAAGGGCGAAATTCGTGTTATTTGACTTCTCTCTTGCTTTGCTGTGCCCATTAACAAGGCAGAAGTCACCGTAATCCTCTCGTATAACCCAGCCACCCGGACACGTGCAGAAGGTTCGCATGTAGTCGTCGTGCCTTTTCGTTATCACCCTCAGCTTTGGATCGTAGATCGTGGATGTTATGTCGCTCATTATGGAAGCTGGAACCTCAACCCTGACGCCCACGTCGATCGCCTTCGAATTATCGGCCACCTCTATTCCATACATTTTCACCCACTTCTCAAGCCAGTCCGCACCGCTTCGTCCTACGGCAAGTATCAGCTTCTCGTACTGGTATTTCTCCCCGCCGCTGGTCTTCACGACCTTTTCCGCTGGATTTATGTCCACAATGGTCTTCTGCGTGAATATCTCAACACCTTTATTTCTGAGAGTCTCCTCGATGCTCTGGATAACCCTGGGCAGCTCGTCGCTTCCAACATGCCTCTGTCTGAGTGGTACGAATTCTATTCCAGCTGCATTTGCTTCCTTGAGAAATCTATCTATCTTCTCCTGATCCTCGCCGTAAAGCTTTCCGGAAACTCCATGGGCGGAAAATATCTCGTCAACCTCGTTCATCTTTTCTATGAGATACCTTGGGTTCAAAAATTCAAAATCGCCACCTACGGTAAAGCTTGATGGATAATCGGGATTAACGTAGTTCAGTTTTCCATCAGAAAGTCCTCCCGCCCCGCCAACGCCAGAAGTTATATTGCAGGGATCGCATTTCATGCAGTAGCTCTGAGACAGATCGCTCGGACACTTTCTCTTGGATATCTCTCTTCCCATCTCGAAAATTGCTACGCTTTTATTTCCGGCGAGTTTGTAGCCTGCGAACATTCCTCCAGGCCCAGCACCAACGATTATGACGTCAAATTTCATACATTTTCTGCCTATTCGGTGCATGTCATTTAAACTTTGCTGTCAATAAAAAATTTGAAAATTATAAAAATCACTTAAAGTGCTCGATGACCTCGTCAATGAGAGCATACGAGGTTTTTATCTTGCTCACGTCTCCGAAATAAGTTAGGTTCCAGACGACAATGTGCTCGACTCCTATCTTTTCAAACCTGTCGAAAGTCTGCACGATCTCTTCCGGCGTTCCGCAGACAAATGCAAGCTTTGATATCTCCTTCGGAATCTTTGCAATCGCTTCCATTATCTGCTCCTTCGTATACTTCGTAGGGATATAGTCCAGCAACCCGTAAAATTTTCCAAACGGATGCTTGTATCCCATGGCCTCGTAGAATTCTGAAGGCATGAGCAGGGCATGTATTTTCAGGATCGGAGTTTCAAGAAGCCTTTCAACCTCCTCTTTCTTCTCGTCAACAACGAGGCTAACGAAAATGCCCTTCTTTATCTCGTCAGGATCTCTCTTCTCCTCCCTTGCAAACTTGTTTAGCTTCTCCATCCTCTCAGCATAAACTTCTGGGGGCAGCGTTGAGGGCAACCAGCCATCTCCGTATTTAGCTGTGAGCTTCAGCATCCTGTTTCCATGAGCTCCAAGCCATATTGGAAGCTTGCCAACTGGCTTTAAATCGAACAGAGCGTCTTCTAATTTGAA
The DNA here is from genome assembly GCA_964654365.1 of uncultured archaeon. Taxonomy (GTDB): domain Archaea; phylum Halobacteriota; class Archaeoglobi; order Archaeoglobales; family Archaeoglobaceae; genus WYZ-LMO2. The sequence goes on along the minus strand of CAZZIT010000188.1, from coordinate 5,421 downwards.
GTATTTCCCCTGAAAGTTTATCTTTTCGCCGTAATCCGTGGACAGCATGATCTTTATCAGCTTGAGTCCCTCCTCAAGCTTTCCCACGGGGTTTTCGAAGTCCAAGCCGTAAGGAACGATGTTTTCTGCTTCTCCAGCGCCTATGCCAAGGATAAACCTTCCGTTTGTCGCATGATCCGCTGTAACTGCCTGCTGCAGCATCACAGCTGGATGCCTCCTGATGATCTCTGTGACGGAAACTCCGAACTTTATCCTCTGCGTGGCTGGGGCTGTATAGCAGATGGAGCAGAACGGATCGTAGAACATGTGGCAGGAGGGGTATCTCATCGCGAAAACCGTTTCTTTCCATATCTCGTGCGGATACCATCCGAGAAGATGGTCTGCGAACCAGAGGGCGTCATATCCTTTGTCTTCGAGTCTCTTAGCGGTCTTCTGCGCCTCGCTGATAGGGGGAAAAGTTGGACCTACAGTTCCAAACTCCATGAATCTTGCATTTTTTCGCAGTATTTGAACTTATTGATTGATCCTGCAGCATTGATGGAAAGAGGTAATCTGCGAAAATTCAAACATCATGAAATCATCTCACGTCATTTTTCAATCATGAGCGAAACGGACTTATAATCAAAAACGTACCACCTTCATGGACATCTCAAGACTGTTCGTTGGCCTCGCATTCGTTATCCTCGGCCTGTCCTTGATGAACCTAAGCATTCACGGAAACGTTTCCTACGGAGCACTGATTCTTTTAGGCCCTTTTCCTGTGCTTTTAGCCTCTGATCTTGGGGCTGCCATCTTTCTAACCTTACTGGCCTCTATCTTTCTCATTCTGGCACTAATGCTCAGGTGGTAGAGATGATCTGGCTATTGGGCCTCTTTTTCCTAATTTTCGGACTGTTTCTAATTTTAACGGCATTTTTGGCGAGAGAAAGGGATTACGTTGAAAATAGCCAATTTACGGAAATTGGAAGCGTTGCTGAGGAAGAGAAAAAGTACGGAGGTCTGGTTTTGATAGGGCCGATTCCGATCGTTTTCGGCGATGCCAGGCTTGCAATCACGGCGCTGGTTCTGACGATAATCTTAATGTTTCTCATGCTCTTTCTGGTCTTAAGGTGGTAATATGCTGGAGAAAAAGATCTACTACTTTGAAAAGCCCGGTGCGGAGAACACGGAAGAAACTCTAAGGCTTGCATTCGAAAGGGCAAGGGAGCTCGGAATAAAATATGTCGTTCTCGCCTCATCGTACGGTGATACTGCGAAGAGGGCTCTGAAATACCTTGAAGGAGACATGAAGCTTGTCGTCGTGACCTATCACACGGGATTCATGGAGGAGGGAAAGAACACGATGGATGCAGAGACGGAGGATTTCCTCAAGAGCAACGGAGTAACGATCGTGAGGCAGTCCCACGTTCTTTCGGGCATAGAGAGAAGCATAACAAGGAAGTTCGGGGGAATAAGCAGAGTTGAGGTGATTGCAGAAGCACTCAGAGCCCTTTTCGGTCACGGACTGAAGGTTTGCGTTGAGATCGCAGTTATGGCTGCGGACAGCGGGGCAATACCGCTTGATGAAGTTGTGGCAATCGGCGGCAGGGTGAGGGGTGCAGACACCGCGGTCGTTCTGAAGCCTGCGCACATGAACAACTTCTTCGAAATGCAGATAAAGGAGATAATCTGCATGCCAAGGGAGAAGAAATAGTCAGCCAACGATTTTATTTTTGATTCCGTCGGAAGTCAACGAAAGGATTAAAAAGGGTGTTTTAAAAATTAAATTTCCCTCGGATCAGTCAAAACGCCGTAGATCGCTGTCGCGGCAGCCACCGCTGGGTTTACAAGGTAAATCTTTCCCTCTGGACTTCCCTGTCTGCCCACGAAGTTTCTGTTCGAAGTGGAGACGCTAACCTCTCCGCTGGCAATTAGGCCAAAGCTACCCCCCATGCACGGACCGCAGGAGGGAAATTCCACTATTCCGCCAGCCTCGACAAAGATCTCTATGAGACCATCCTTCAGCGCCCTCATGTACTCTCTCCTGCTCGCAGGAATTACGATGAGCCTTACATTTTTTGCCACTTTCTCTCCTCTAAGAATTTCGGCGGCTATTTTTAGATCCTCATACCTTCCATTCGTGCAGGAGCCGATGAAGACCTGATCGGCCTTCACACCCTTCACTTCCGAGATCCCGACCACTTTGTCAACCCTGTGCGGAACCGCGACTTGCGGCTCCATTCCCGTAACGTCGAGCTCCATCTCCTCGAATACCGCTTCCTCATCGCTTTTGACAAGCTCTCCTCTGTATTCCCTGCCCATTTCCTTCAGATAGTGCATCGTCGTAGCATCTGGCTCGACTATGCCTGCCTTTCCACCCATCTCTATCGCCATGTTGCACATCGTCAGGCGATCGGACATCGAAAGCTTTTCCACGACTTCTCCTCCGAAGATGCAGGCCTTGTAGTTCGCTCCCTCGGCTCCGATGTTTCCAATGATTCTGAGCACGATGTCTTTACCGTAAACGTGTTTTCCGAGCTTTCCGCGCACGTTGAAGCGAATGCTCTCTGGAACCTTGAACCATAGCTTCCCCTTGGCGAGAACACAGCCCATATCCGTGGATCCTATGCCAGTTGCAAATGCTCCGAGAGCACCATACATGCAGGTGTGGCTGTCTGCTCCAACGACAAGCATTCCTGGCTCAACGTGGTTTTCTACCATGAGCTGATGGGCTATTCCGCCGCAGACATCGTAGTTCAGAATCCCCTGTTCTTCAGCGAAAATCCTCAGCATTTTCTGATTTTCCGCAGACTTCACACTGTCAGCTGGAGCCTGGTGGTCGAAGGCCATGACGATCTTGCTCGGATCCCAGACCATAGCCTTTTCCCCGGCGATCTCCTTGAAAGCCTTTATGGCGAGTGGAGCCGTAATGTCGTGGATCATTGCCAGGTCTATATTTGCGAAAACGAAATCCCCAGCTTTTACATCCCTGCCACAGGCTTTAGAGAATATCTTCTCAACGATCGTTTTTCCCATGGCACACGATCTTCCCGGAGTATTTCACGTTTTCTAATACTCTCGGTAAGGGAAAAATTGGCTTTGAATTCAAATCATACTTCATTTCCGAACGTATTTTTCTACGAGCTTTATTGCGCACAGATCTCCGCACATGCTGCAGTAATCTCCCTTTTTCTTCCTCCTCTCCCAGATCTTTCTGGCCTTCTCGGGATCAGGGGAGAGAGCAAACTGCTTTTCCCAGTCGAGGTTTCTCCTTGCCAGTGACATCTCGTAGTCCTTTAACCTCGCCCTCTCCGTTTGCCCCTCCTTTATCAGATCAACCGCATGTGCCGCGATCTTCGCCGCTATGACTCCTTCCTTCACGTCTTCAACTGTTGGCAATCCGAGGTGCTCGGAGGGCGTGACGTAGCAGATGAAGTCTGCACCAGCCATTCCGGCTATCGCAGCTCCTATGGCCGAGGATATGTGGTCGTATCCCGCAGCGATATCTGTAACAAGGGGGCCAAGAAGGTAAAGCGGGGCGTTTTCAGTGACGCTCTTCATTGCCTTTACGGCTGGGAAGATTCCGTCGAGGGGCACATGTCCCGGACCCTCGACCATGCATTGCACCCCTTTCGACCTGCACTTCTCAACAAGCTCCCCGAGTATTATGAACTCTGTATACTTTGCCCTGTCTCCCGCATCGTGAATGCATCCGGGCCTAAAGGCGTCGCCCAAACTTATTGTCACGTCGTATTCCTTCAGTATGTCGAGAATGTAATCGAAGTTCTCGTAGTACGGATTCTCCTTTTCGTTGTGCATCATCCATCCGATCGTTATCGCACCTCCTCTGCTGACCACTCCAAGCAGTCTGTTTGACCTCTTCAGCCTTTCTACTGTAATCCAGTTCACCCCTGCGTGGATCGTCATAAAGTCGACGCCTTCTCTGGCCTGATTTTCCACCACTTTGATGAAATCGTCCTCGCTCATCTCCAAAATTTTCCTACAATCTCTTGCAGCCTCGTAGATTGGAACCGTGCCGAATGGAACCTTCACTACTTCCATAATCTTCTTTCTGATCTCCCTGATATCGCCTCCCGTGGATAAATCCATGACGGCGTCGGCACCATACTTCTGCGCAACAATTGCCTTTTCAATTTCCTCCTTCAAGTTCACGTATTCCTGAGAAGTGCCAACGTTGGCGTTAACCTTCGTTGAAACGAGCATCCCTATGGCTCTTGGTTCAACTTCTCGAACAACGTTCTTGGGAATTACGACGTAACCCTTAGCCACCAATTTAACAAGCTTTTCAGCCTCTACTCCTTCGCATTCCGAGACCCTTTCAATCAAATCGTTTATTATTCCCCTCTTAGCCTCATCGATTAAGCTCATCGCAGAAAGTTATTCTCCACTTGATAAAAATTTTTGCGGGTAGGCTAAGCGTAGGAATGCGTCCCGAAGTGCACCTTAATTCCAAGGTTTTCCTCGAGGGTTTTCGCAAACTCTTCGGCTTTAAAGTAGGGGCACTCTGGCTTGGGCTTGTAGAAACAGTTGCTCAAATATATCTCGTCTACCTTTGAGCCTGAAAGCTTGATCGCCATTTTTATAGTTGCAAGCGTGGCCCTTCCCGGACATTCACATCTTACGAATGCTATAACCCTTGAAGGTTCCGAGAATTCACCCTCTCCGAAAGTTGCAGCCTTTAAACATCTCCACTCTCCCGGGTATCCGTAGGTTGAGTCCATATAGCCACATCCAACGATTATTACATCCTTCATACACAGAGTCACCCCATTTTATGATTAAATCTTTTCGGCTCAAAGTTCCTTAACGAGTTCCTCCGAGTTCACTATCCTCGCGTTGAAGACACTTTTCATGTGCTTCATGGCGTATTCATAATCGTAGTCGCTCAATGCTTTTGTGCAGTCTCCGATAACAGATACCCTATATCCCCTAATAGCCGCATCTCCTGCGGTGTGAAGCACGCAGATATTCGCAGCAACGCCGCAGATTATGATTTCATCAACTTTCAACTCTCTGAGCAGCAAATCGAGATCAGTGCCGAAAAATGCTGAGTATCTTCTCTTTCTAACGAAGTAATCCTTCGGGCTGGCCTCAAGCTCTTCAATGATCTCCGCCCCTTCCGTGTTCGCGATGCAGTGCCTGGGCCAGATTTTGAATTCCTCGTCGTCCTCCCTGTGCCAGTCCTGCGTGAAGATCACGGGCATTTTTCCCCTTGTCTTCCTCACAACCCTTCTTGTCGCTTCAAAGATTTCTTCGGCTCCCTGAATGTACAAGGCGCCTTTTTTGTAGCAGAAATCCTTCTGCATGTCCCCAACTACCAGTGCCGTCCTGGACAATCGTCTGGCATAAGGGATATATTTTTCACTGCCAACAAATTGCATGGAGTTCTCCCACATCGCGGGCGAGAGAGTCCGAATGGTG
>CAZZIT010000187.1:0-7130 GCA_964654365.1 uncultured archaeon | reverse complement strand
AAGAAATGCTCGAAATTGCGTGCAAAAAGGCAAAAAGGGTTGCTGTGAGCGCTGCGAGAATGGAGGTTGCTATCAGGGCATTTGAGAAGATTAAAAGCCTTGGATTAAGGGGGGAAATACTTGCCATTAACGTATGGAAGGGATACGAGCTTGCGGGAGGGACGGCTTTTAAGCCTTTAAACCCGGTCTTTCTGGTGGTAGGATGCTCATCGGAGTGAGCCTTGGCCCGGGAGATCCAGAGCTGCTTACGCTGAAGGCAATAAGGGTTATAAAAGAAGCAGATGAGGTTATAGTGCCTGGAGAGAATGCGGAGAAGCTTGTTAGGCTATACAGAGAGCCGAAAGTGGTGGAATTTCCGATGGGAAGGGGAAACGAAGTTGCAAGGAGACTTGCGGGCGAGATAGCCGAAAGGTGCAGAGAAGAGAATATCGCATTCTGCTGCCTTGGCGATGCTGTGCTCTACTCAACCTTCTCCCTGCTTGCCGATGAAGTTCTCAAAATAGCTCCCGACGTAGAGATCGAGATAGTGCCGGGAGTAAGCGTCGTTTTCTCGGCCCTTGCGATCACGAAGACGTTCGTCAAGAAATCCCTTCTGATCACCGTGGATTTCGAACCAGAAGTCGTTGCGGTGCTCAAGGCAAAGAGGAGCGGAGAAATAGCGGAAAAGCTCATGAGCATGGGTTTTAGGGACCTTAAGTTCATTGAGAGGCTTCACATGGAGGGGCAGAGGATAAGCGATCACGTTCCAAAGGAGGCAGATTACTTCTCGCTGATTCTCGGGGTGAGGAGATGAAAGTTTACTTCGTCGGCTTCGGGCCAGGAGATCCGGAGCTGCTCACGATAAAGGGGTACAGAATTCTCAAGGAGGCAGACGTCATAATATATCCCGGCTCTATAATCCCGGAGGAGAGCCTCTCGGAGTTCAAAGCCCTCAAGATCAACAGCCGCGGAATGAAGCTTGAGGAGATCGTGGAAACGATCGAGAGATTCCTGAAGGATGGAAAGAAAGTGGTGAGGGTCCAGAGCGGAGATCCGAGCATATACGGGGCAATAATGGAGCAGATTGAAGAGCTGGAAAGGAGAGGAATTGAGTGCGAGGTCGTTCCAGGAGTTAGCAGCGTTTTCGCAGCCTCTGCAAGATTAAAGGCTGAACTGGCAACTTCCGACACTCCAACGCTGATAATAACCCGTGTAGCTGGAAAAACGCTTGAGAAAGACGAGATTGAGAAACTAGCGGAAACAAATTCGACCTTGGTCTTTCTTCTGAGCTCCGCGAAGATCGGGGAGATATCGGAGAGAATTCTGAGGATCAGGGGTGACGAGCCTGCGGCTATCGCCTACAGGGTTTCTCAGAAGGAGGAGAAAATTGTCGAGGGCAAACTTTCTGAAATAGCAAAAAAGTGTGTGGGAATAGAAAGAATGGCGGTATTTATAGTTGGAAAGGCTTTAAAGAAGGCAAGGAGGTCGAGACTATACGCGTAGCAGTTGTGTGCTTCGAGAAGGATGTTGAAAGAATAAAGAAGATTGCTGAATTTTTGAATGCCGACTTTTTCGTTTACGGGGAAGAACCGAAAGACTACGATGTGTTCGTCTACAGGGCATCGGCGGGAATAGTGGTGAGAAGGCTTTGCGAATCGCTCAAAAGTAAGTTCGAGGATCCTGCTGTCGTCGTTCTGGATCCAACGCTGAGCTATGCAATTCCTCTGCTTGGAGGGCATGAGGGGGCTAACGAGGTTGCAAAAAGGCTCGAGGAAATCGGCTTGAGGGCCGTGATCACGACTTCCGCCGAGTTCGAGGATGGCTACTCAATCGGAGTGGGCTTCAGGAAAAATTCAGATTCGGCTGAGATCGTAAAAGCGGTGAGAGCTGCAATGAGCGAGCTAAGGATATCAGAGGAGGATGTGAAGATCATCGCCACCGCTCTTATAAAGAAAAAGAGTCAGGCTTTCAGGGAGGCTGTCAAGGCTCTCGGAATTCCAGCGGGATTCGTATCGGAAATTGCAATAAATTCCATGAATGTCAGAAGCAGTTCCGCCATTAAGATCGGGCTTAAAAGCGTTGCTGAAGCTTGCGCCCTCTATTACTCAAAATATAAAGAGCTTGTGATGCCTAAAAAGGTTTTTGGGGGTGTTACAGTTGCGGTCGCAAGGTAAGCTTTATGTTGTCGGAATCGGGCCTGGAAGTAAAGATTTGCTAACCCTGAAGGCATACGAGGTTCTAAGGAGTGCAGATGTAGTTATAGGGCACAAGAGATACGTAGATCTCCTTAGGGATCTCGTCAGGGGCGAGATCGTGGAGAGCACGATGAGGAAGGAGCTCGAGAGGGTGAAGATTGCAGTGGAGCTTGCTATGGAGAAGGTCGTATGTCTGGTGAGCGGAGGAGATCCATGCATTTACGGCATAGCTTCTCTGTTGGAGGAATATTTGGCGGAGAACGGGATAAGTCTGAACTACGAAATCATCCCGGGGATTTCAGCCCTGAATGCCGCGAACTCCCTTCTCGGCTGTCCAGTAAGCGGGGATCATTCGGTGGTAAGCCTTAGCGACAACCTCGTCAGCTGGGAGAAAATAGAGCAGAGACTCAGGCTTGCGTTGCGTAGCGATGTGCCCGTGGTCGTCTACAACCCATCAAGCAGGAGGAGATCGGAGAACTTAAAAAGGGCATTTGATATCGTGCTTTCTGAAAGGGGTGACGTTAAGGTAGCGGTTGTGAAGAATGCCTACAGAGAAGGCCAGGAGATCTTGGTGAAGAAACTCAGCGAGCTGAATCCCGACGATATAGACATGAGCACGATTCTGATAATTTCATCCTCCGAGACAATTTCAAGGGACAGAAAAATGCTGACACCACGCGGTTACAGTTTGAAGTACGAGGTAGGAGCGAAAACGAAAATGGCAAAGGAGATCGCGGAGCAAAGCGCGGAAATACTGAGAGAATTCATTCCCGGCAGCACGCTGAGGGATGAAATCACGAGAAGAGCAGTCATGGCAACGGGGGATCTCAGCTACAGGGATCTGCTAATTTTCAAAGGAGATCCGGCCGAAGGTGTTGAGGCGATTCGAAAAGGAGCGAAAATAATAGTTGACGTTGAGATGGTAAAAGCCGGCCTCAGGGCGGAAGCGATTGCTGCGGTGAAGTTTGGAGATGAGACAAGCAGAACGAGAACGGCTGAAGGCATTCTGAGACTGGCGGAGAAAATTGAGGGAAGTGTGGTCGGAATAGGAAACGCTCCGAGTGCTGCAAAGGCTCTGTGCGAGGTTGCTGAGAAGCACAAACCAGCATTTATTGTTGCAACACCGGTTGGCTTTGTTGGCGCGGAGGAGGCGAAGGAGATGGTCAGAAGGCTTGAAGTCCCATCCATTACCACGCTGGGAACGAAAGGCGGAAGCGGGGTCTGCGCTGCGATTCTGAACTGTCTCATCGAGCATGCGAGATCCGATTGAGCTCTACGAGTATCCGAGGGAATGGATCAGGAGAGGTGCAGAGAAAAGGATTTCGAGTGGGCTTTATATTCTGACCCCGAGGGGCTGGCTCAGGAGGGGAATAACCACAGGAACAACTGCAAGCGCGGCGATTGTGGCGTCTATTTCGTCCTTAGAGCAAGACGTGAAATACGTTTCCGTAAGCACGCCAGCTGGAATCGATGTAAGGGTGAGGGTTTCGGCAAAAAGGGGATTAGCAAGGGCGAGGAAGTTCTCAGGTGATCATGCATTCGATGCAACCGACGGAGTCGTTTTTGTAGCAAGGACTATCGAAGAGGGGGGAATAAAGTTTGGAAAGGGGATCGCAAGGGAAGAAGAACACGTTGTTAGCCATGCAGCGAGAAAACAGCTCATGGAGAACTATACATGGGTCTGCGAGGCTTTTGGCTATGAGGGAGGCGTGCTGATCGAGGCAGAGTTCAGGAGTAAAAGCGAAAGGCTTAACGGAATCGCAATCCTCGGCACTACTGGCTTTGTCGAGCCATGGTGCGATGAGCTTCTGAAAACTAAGATCGAGATAGCGAAGCGCTACGACAGGATCGCCGTCACGACGGGCAGAGATAGCTGGAAGACTGCAAAGGAGCTTTTTCCAGAATTCCAGCCATTCGTCTTCGGTGTGCATCTCAAGGAGATACTGAAAGCCCACGATGGTGAGATCGTGATAGTCGGAAAGAGGGGGTTGCTCAAACACGTATTTGGCTCTGAAAGTCGTGATGATGTTTTGAAATCAGCAAGAGAGCTTGGAAACGTTCTGGAGGTGGTTGTTTGCTGAATATTGTCGGAGTTGGAATATGCGAGGGTCAGATAACCGAGAGGGCATCGAGACTCATATCTCAGGCTGAAGTGGTTTTCGGCAGCAGGAGAGCTCTAAGGCTTGCCTCGAAGTTCATCTCTGGCGAATTCTTCGAGATAACGAGGTTTGAGGATGAAACCTACAGGGAGATCGAGAGTCTTGCTGAGAGGAAAAATGTCGTTGTTCTCTCTACAGGAGATCCAATGGTTGCTGGACTTGGAAGTAAGCTGAAAGGCAATGTTGAGCCTGGAATTTCGAGCGTTCAGATGGCTCTCGCAAAGCTCAGGGAAGACCTATGTAGCACCGTAGTCATTGACGCGCACGCGAAAAGGGCTGAGAAGGATCTTGAGCTGATAGATAGGCGAAATCTGCTGATTCTTGCCGATAGAAGCTTTGACCTCTCACTCCTCGGAAATAGAAGGGTGGCTTTAATCGAGGACATATGCGGAAACGAGAAAATCTCCTTTGGCAGAGCTGAGGAGCTCAGAATCTCATCGGACTACTCGATAGTCTTCGTCTGGAAGTAAGCTTGGAAAAATTTAATTCCAGCAAAAAATATTTAATGGAAATTGTTTGACGAAATCAGCTCTTCACACCAAATTTCCAGGTTCTGTCGGTTCTGCTCAAATATTTGTCTATGGAAAGCGCAGCCTTTCTTCCGTCTCCCATTGCAAGGATTACCGTTGAATCTCCCCTTACAATGTCTCCCCCTGCCCAGATACGCTCAACAGATGTCCTGAGCTCTTCATCGACCTCAATTGTGCCCCACTTCGTGGTCTTCAGCTTCGGCGTCGTTTGAGGGACGAGAGGATTCGGGCTCTGCCCTATTGCAACAACTACAGTGTCGACGTCCATCACGAACTCCGATCCCTTTATAGGAACGGGTCTTCTCCTTCCAGAAGCGTCTGGCTCTCCAAGCTCGAATTTGATACACTCCATCTGCCTGACCCAGCCCTTCTCGTCCCCGATGTACCTGACGGGGGCTGTTAAAAGCATGAAGTTTACACCCTCCTCCTTTGCTCGCTCAATTTCTTCCTTTCTCGCGGGCATTTCAGCCTCAGTCCGACGATAGACTATGTAAACCTCCTTTCCGAGCCTTCTGGCCCATCTCGCGCAATCCATTGCAACGTTTCCACCTCCAATGACAGCGACCCTCTTTCCAACCTTTATCGGAGTATCGTAATTCGGAAAATCGTAAGCCCTCATCAGGTTGAGCCTTGTAAGGAATTCGTTTGCGGAGTAAATTCCATTCAGATTCTCGCCTGGTATATTCATGAAGTTCGGCAGTCCTGCGCCCGTGCCGATGAATATGGCATCATACTCTTGGAGCAGCTCGTCAACTGTGATCGTCTTTCCAACGATCACGTCCGTCTGGATCTTCACACCAAGCGACTTGACGTATTCCACCTCTGCTCTCACTATGTCCTTCGGAAGCCTGAACTCAGGAATTCCGTAAACTAAAACTCCACCAGCTTCGTGCAGCGCTTCAAAAACTGTGACATCATAACCCTTCTTTGCCAGATCTGCTGCTGCTGTAAGCCCCGCGGGACCAGAACCTATAATTGCAACCTTTTTGCCGTTTGGCTGCGCTTTCGGTGGAATTGTAAAGCCTTTTGCCCTCTCGTAGTCGGCAGCAAACCTTTCAAGCCTTCCTATGCCAACCGGCTCATATCCGGGCCTCTTTCCGAGCGTGCATGAGCCCTCGCACTGGTTCTCGTATGGACAGACTCTGCCCGTAATCGCCGGAAGGCTGTTCTTCTCCTTGATTATCCTTATTGCGTCGTCAAATCTGCCCTCCCTTATTGCGAGAATGAACTGCGGAATCGGGACGTTGACAGGGCAACCTTCAACGCAGGGAGGAAATTCCTTGCCTTTCCTCGGCTTGCACTGCAGACACCTCTTCGCCTCCTCCATCGCCATCTCGGGTGTGTAGCCCAATGGAACTTCCTTGAAATTCTTTATCCTCTCCTCTGGGGGCTGTTCAGGCATTGGAACCTTTTTTTCACTAATCTTCGCCATCCGCATCACCCCTTGCAACCGCAAACCCTTTTATACTCCTCGAGCGCAATCCTTTCTTCCTCTATGAACCTCCTGTTTCTTGCCATCAGAAGATCGAAGTCAACGAGATGTGCATCGAATTCAGGGCCGTCGACGCAGGCGAATTTGGTCTCTCCCCCCACCTCAACCCTGCAGCACCCGCACATTCCCGTCCCGTCTATCATTATCGGATTCAGGCTGACTATCGTCTTTATCCCGTAAGGCCTGGTGGTTTCGGCAACAGCCTTCATCATCGGGACTGGGCCCACAGCCACGACGAGGTCGAAGCTTTTTCCCTCCTCGATCAGCTTCTTCAGAAGCAGATGCACAAAGCCGTGAAATCCTTCAGAACCGTCATCGGTGGCAACATAGATTTCATCGCTGAACTCCGCTATTTCGTTCTTCAGGATCAGAGTTTCCCTGCATCTGGCACCGAGAATCGAGACCACGTAATTTCCAGCATTCTTGAAAGCCCTTACCTCAGGATATATGCACGCTATCCCGACTCCGCCACCAACGCATGCGACTTTGCCGTAGTATGCAATCTCCGCGGGCTTTCCAAGTGGCCCAGCGACGTTGGCGAGGAAATCCCCCTCCTTCATTGAGTTCAGCTTCTTTGTGGTCTTTCCAGCCTCCAAGGCAACTATCGTGATCGTTCCTCTCTCAGGGGATGCATCGACGAGAGTCAGCGGTACTCTCTCTCCCTTTTCATCTATTCTGATCATAACAAACTGCCCTGGTTTTGCCTTTTTTGCGATCAAAGGTGCCTCGATCTCGAACTTCTTAATCGTTGGAGCTAAGTCGACTTTTTTAACTA